>DUSX01000017.1 GCA_012842395.1 Bacillota bacterium | reverse complement strand
TTGTGGGGGCGTTACGGTTTCGACGGGGAGCTGTGACGACAGGGGTAGCGAGCCGAGATCCCGCCGACCTCGTTAAACGGTGGAACGCACGATAAGTGCCAACAACGAGTACGCTTACGCTGCGTAATTAACGCGGCCGTCCAATCCGGGCTTAACCTGGGAGGCCGGTGCGGGCGTCAACTAAACCAGGATGCTCCCGCCCCGATTCTCGGAGGGGCGGGCTAAGACCATCGAGATAGCCTCGTGGGGAGCCGGCGTGAGAGCGCCTCCGGGGTGAAGTCAAATCCCACGCTACGCTCGTAGAAGCTCCTCGAGTTGCCTCTTCGGACGCGGGTTCGACTCCCGCCGCCTCCACCAGCTGTTTTATAATCCCGCTGCTCGCGGGAGTGTCACCTCCTCGGGGTTGGACATATGATATCGTGACTGCAGGAGAGCCTGCAGATCACGGTTTGCCGGTGGTGGCAGTCCGAGGGGGGTAAGAAGCATGGCGGAGATCACCAAGCCCAAGGGCAACTGGTTCGATGGCGGCTGGTGGTGGATCATCATCCTCATAGCTATCATCCTTATTCCGTTGTTCTTCATATTCTTCCTGTTCCCGCTCGGCGGCTGAGCCAGCTCGTGAACGAGCTTGTGGTTCATACACAGCTCGCAGCGTAGCGAGGGCCGAAGCGTACAGGGGATCGCACGAGGTCCCGAGTGATCTGCCCGCGGGAAGCTTCCTTGCACACGCATGCGCACACGGACAGGAGCCCCGGCCCAACCAAGCGGCCGGGCTCCTGCTCTTCGTCGGCCGTTTCGGACCGCACTTTCACACATTCACGCATGTCTACATTCACACACGTCCGGATGCCGGGCACGCCCGCACCCCCGCCACCTTCCCGCCCACCCGCCCGCGCACGGCCGCCGCGGCCGCTCGCGCCCGCACGGCTGCCCACACTCTCAGCGCTCAGCGTGCACGGCCGCGTGCCCGCCGCGTGGCCGTCGCCTGCTCGCCGCGCGTTCGCCACGCGCTCGCCCGCTGAATGCCTCACTCCGCTCGGCGAGCGCCGGGTTGGCGCGCGCAGGCGCTTGCCTGAGTGAGTGCGCCGCACCGCTGCGCCGTCCCCGCGTCCCCCCGTCCCCCCGTGCCCCTGTCCCCTCGTCCGTAGCCCTTCATTTTCTCTGTGAGTAGTCGTATAATCGAACTGGTAGCGATTGGTTGAGTCCGCTGCTTCGGACGGCGTGGCGACACGCGATGGGTGGCGACACACGATGGTGTGACGGCACATGGAGGTGTTGATATGGGGGAGAGAGGACTGGAGGCGCGGGCCAAAACGCGTCTGGAGAAAGACCTCCTCGGCACGCGCGAGGTTCCGGAGGATGCATATTACGGGATTCAGACCCTTCGAAGTGCGGAGAACTTTCAAATCACCGGGATCAGGATGCATCCCGCTCTGGTGACATCATTCGCAGTGGTCAAGAAGGCGGCAGCGCTTGCGAATATGCGGATGGGGTATCTGAGGGAGGAGATCGCGCGGGCCATCGTTCAGGCGGCTGACGAGGTGATAGCGGGCGGCCTCCGGGACCAGTTCATCGTGGACGTCATACAGGGCGGGGCCGGGACGTCCATGAACATGAACGTGAACGAGGTCCTCGCGAACAGGGCCATCGAGATCCTCGGGGGCAGGAAGGGCCAGTATGAAATGGTCCACCCGCTGAACCACGTCAACATGTCGCAGTCCACGAACGACGTGTTCCCGACCGCCGCGAAGCTCGCCATGCTTCAGCAAGTGCATCCGGCAATCAAGGCACTGAACAGGCTGGTCCACGCGCTCCGCGAGAAATCCGAGGAATTCAGGGACGTCATCAAAATGGGTCGGACTCACCTGCAGGACGCCGTCCCGATCACCCTGGGCCAGGAGTTCGGGGCGTACGCAGGAGCGGTCAAGCGCGACTTGGAACGCATAGCCAGGAGCGCTGACGGGTTGCTTGCGATCAACATGGGCGCGACGGCCGTGGGGACAGGTTTGAACGCCGACCCAGAGTACATGAGGCTCGTCGTGGAGGAGCTCGAGAACATAACGGGATACGCCCTTCGCCTCGCGGAGAACCTCGTGGACGCCACTCAGAACGTGGACTTGTTCACGGACGTCTCGTCCTCGGTCAAGATGTGCGCGATCACGCTTTCGAAGATCGCCAACGACTTGAGGCTGCTCGCTTCGGGTCCATTCGCGGGCCTTAAGGAGATAAACCTTCCGCCCGTTCAGCCCGGGTCCTCCATCATGCCGGGCAAGGTGAACCCTGTCATCGCCGAGGCCGTGAACCAGGCGGCGTTCCAGATCATCGGAAACGACGTGACTATTATGCTCGCTGCTCAAGCGGGTCAACTCGAGCTCAACGTGTTCGAGCCGGTGTTGGTGTTCAACCTGCTGCAATCGATAGACATCCTCAACAACGCCGTGAACATGTTCGTGGACAAGTGTGTTACAGGGATAACGGCGAACGAGGACAGGTGCCGGGCGGTTGTCGAGAACAACGTGGGAATCCTTACGGCGCTGAACCCTTATCTGAGCTACGACACGGTTTCCGCGATCGCTAAGGAGGCTCTGATGTCGGGAAAACCTGTGAGGGACCTCGTGCTACAGACCGGTCTTCTGACCGAGGAGGAGCTGGGCCTCATTCTGAGCCCAGAGCAGATGACCCGTCCGGGAATCGCGGGGGCGAGCAAGCTCCGCGAGAAACTGCTCGCCTTCAACCGGAAGCAGGCGACGACGGGCAGCCCAGCAGCGTCGTCATGCAGTGACGAGGGGCATGAGAGCTGCTCGGGGGAGGAGGCCGGGTCACGGTGAGACGCCCGGCGCCGCCGTACGCCCGGCTATCCCGGCTACCGGCGTCCCGACGTCTCGCGCGTTGGCAGAGGCTTTGTCGCGTTGCCGCCCTATGTCATCTAGTACCTCGGGTATGGTCAGGAAGCGGTATCCCTGGTCCTTGAGGGTCTGGATTATCTCAGGCAACGCCTCGAGCGTGCCGGTGAGGTCTTCCTGCGGCCCTCCAGACGAATGATGCAGGATTATGACCCCACTCTTAAGGGCGGGCACGACGTTCTGGATGATTTGTTCCTTTGAGAGCCCCCACCAGTCCAGGGAGTCGATGGTCCACAGGACCACCTTGAAGCCCTCCCGCCTGATCGCTTCAACGGCTGGCGGGTCCAGTGCCCCATACGGCGGCCGCACCGCAGTCGGCGCCTGGCCAGCGAGGCGGTCGAACACGTCCTGCGCTTTCCGCAGATCCAGCAGGACTTGCCAGGGAGCCATGCGCGAGAGGTTCGAATGGAAGTAGGTGTGGTTTCCGATGGCGTGGCCTTCCCTGACGATGCGCGCGACTACCTCCGGGTACTTCTCGGCGGCCTGTCCGATTAGAAAGAACGTGGCTCGCACGCCGTGCTTGGCCAAGATGTCCAGGATCTTCGGTGTATAGGTGTCGTCCGGTCCGTCATCGAACGTTATGGCTACGGATGGAGTCTCGGGAGACCACTGTCTCACTACGATGTCGGGGAAGAGCTTCACGAGGTCTTGCGGTTCGGGTGTTCTGTTTTCCTTCTCTGACCCATCAGTGAACCGCGGAAGAGCGGCCTCTCCCAGTAGCCTCGACTGCAGTATGGTGTCGAAGGCCCTCGGGCTCGCCACCATGATCGCAAGCGCAAGGAATACCCCGACAAGGAGATAGGCGACGTTCCTCAGAGCAGGCACCCCCTCACTGTATTGACACAGCATTGACACGGTTATTATCCCCCGCCTATTGCGTCCCGCCACACTCGCCCCGACCCCAGCTCCTCGTTGAGGGACGTTGACCCGGTCGTGCGCGGGTTGTGAGAGGAGGTGCACGGGTACAGGCAAGCCGGGCGTGCATGCGCGCTTGCGCTGCCCTGACTCGCAACGGGCGTGCGTGAGGGGACACGTGTCAAGGTGCGTGTGTGAGGTGCTTGGAACTCGCCAAGGAGCACTTCGATCCCAGCCCGGCATTCACCGGTGAACGCCGGGCACCCCGCTTTACTTCTTTACTTGACCGCTTTACTTGACCGCGAAATCTCGGCCGAGCAACCTCGTGGCGTTCAGGATGGCGATCAAGGCCACGCCCACGTCGGCAAACACGGCTTCCCACATAGTGGCAACGCCTACCACGCCGAGCAGTACGAAAGCCGTCTTCACACTGAGCGCAAAGGCGATGTTCTGGAGGACGACGGCTCTCGTGCCCCGCGCGATGCGAACGGCCACAACCAGCTTGGAAGGCTCGTCGTTCATGATGACGACGTCCGCGGCCTCGACGGCTGCGTCTCTCCCGAGGCCGCCCATGGCGATCCCGACGTCGGCTCGCGCGATGACGGGTGCATCGTTGATGCCGTCGCCCACGAACGCGAGCTTCTGGCGGCGCGGCCTGGTCGCTTCCAGTGAGATCTCCTCGAGCCTGGCCACTTTCTCCTCCGGGAGCAACTCCGAGAAGTACGCATCCACTCCGGTGAGCTTGGCGACAGCCCTTGCCGTGGATTCGTCGTCCCCCGTGAGCATGACCGTCTTCTTCACTCCCAGCTCTCTGAGGCCGGCCACGGCCAGCGCCGCGTCAGGCCTCAATTCGTCGGAGATCACGATGTAGCCCGCGAAGACCCTGTTCACCGCTACATAAACGGCGGTTCCTTCGAGATCACACGAATCGTGGTCGATGTTCTCCATGTGCATGAGCCGGTCGTTCCCGGCGAGGATCTCTCGGCCATCGACGGAAGCCTGCACGCCATGCCCTGAGATCTCACGGTAATCTCGCACGAGGTGGGTTTGCACCGGTTTGCCGTACGCCTCGAGAATGGACTTGGCTATGGGGTGGGCGGAGTTGGCCTCTGCCATCGCCGCGACTTCGAGGAGCTCGTCCCTGGAATAGCCGTTGCGGACGGACACCTCGGTGACGCGAAACACCCCCTTCGTGAGAGTCCCGGTCTTGTCGAACGCTACGGTGTGGAGCGAAGCAAGGGCATCCAAGTAGTTCGCCCCTTTGACGAGGATGCCGTGGCGCGAGGCGCTGCCTATGCCACCGAAATAACCCAGCGGGATCGAGATGACAAGCGCGCACGGGCACGAGATGACCAGCAGCACCAGGGCACGATACGCCCACGTGCCAAACGTCGCGCCAGGGAGGACGAGCGGCGGAACAAGCGCCACCCCGAGGGCCGCCAGCGTGATCGCCGGGGTGTAGTAACGCGCAAACTTGGTGATGAACCGCTCGGTCGGGGATTTGCGCACGGCCGCGTTTTCGACGAGACTCAGGATCCTTGATACGGCGGATTCCGCGGCTCTCCGGCGTACACGGACCTCGAGCGTGCCGTCCTGGTTCACCATGCCGGCGAGGACTTCTTTCCCAGGCCCAACGCTGATGGGCGTGGGCTCCCCCGTGAGAGCGGATGCGTCCACGAACGACGAACCTGCCACGACATCGCCGTCGAGCGGGATGCGCTCTCCGGGCCAGACCATCACCACCTGACCGACTTCGACCTCCTCCGGACGGACGAGCCTAGCCTCATCCCCGGTCTTGAGACGGGCGACATCGGGTCTGATATCGAGGAGAGCTCCGATGGCCCGGCGCGACCGGTCGAGGGCGGCGTCCTGAAGGAGCTCGCCCACGGCATAAAAAAGCATAACCGCCACGGCCTCAGGCAGTTGGTGGATGACGATGGCCCCGATGGTCGCCACGGTCATGAGGAATGTTTCGTCGAGGAACTCGCCTCGCACGAGGTTCCGCACGGCGGAGCGGACCACCTTTGTACCCACGAGGACGTACGCCGAAAGGAAGATGGGGTACTCCACAATCCGGTACACGCTATGGCGAAGCGCGTGTTGGGCGACGAGGCCGGCGATGAAGAGCACGCCTGCGAGCACGGTCATCGCAAGCTCTTTTCTCACAGCCGCGGCGCGTCCGTCCTCCGCGGACCTCCCGTCCGCACGCTCTCTTTGCGCCTTGGCGGCGGCCTGCGCGGGCCCTCGTGCCTCCATCCTGGTCCGCTGAGTCTGCTGACCGTGCGGCTCATCGCGCCTGGCGCCGTCCTGGTGGTTGCGTTCCATAGAATCGTGTTTCCGATGAAGGGTAGCGCGATCTTTTGGCGACATAGTCAGCTCTGGCATGCCGAGTACCATCCTCTCTTTGCCGCGCCGGCTCTTACAAGTGGCCCGCGACATGCGCGGACCGCCCGCCATCACCTGTCTTCCGCGAAGTGCTCCTGGGCTTGCCGGATCATGTTCACGATGTGCTCGTCGTCGAGAGAATACCGTACGGCCTTGCCGTCACGACGGTATTTCACCAGATGCAGCGCCCTCAGGAGCCTGAGGTGATGGGATACAGCGGGAACGCTCATGTCAAGGATCTGGGCGAGATTGCATACGCAAAGCTCTTGCAGTGACAGCAGGTAAAGGATCTTGGTGCGGGTCTCGTCGCCCAGCGCCTTGAATATCTCGGAGAGGCCAGCCACCTCAATGAGTCTGTCCTTGAGCTTGGCGGCCTCGTCGCCCGAGGGCGTGAACTCGTCGCAGACATCGCTCGCTTGCATGGTTTTGCCTCCATCTTGAGTATGGGAAAGTAATAAGCAATTGTTTAATAGTAATATATCTTATGCTGTCCACGACGTCAATGGTGCGGGATGCAAATCATGGGTTTTTTAGGGGAACTGCCCACATGTTCTTGGCAGGGCAAGGCATGTGCAGTATACTGTTTAGTGCTACGTAAGATCGGTAGCACGAAACATACGAAAGGGGGGAATACCGGTGGATTTCCGAGGCGAGCCTCGCAGCGTCTGTGACGAGGCCGGTTCCGTTCTATGCGTTGACGACATTGAGATGCTTCTTGCGCGTATAGAGCACCTCATGCGCACTCAAGGCAAGGCAGAGCTGGCGAACCTTGGGGTGACGAGAGACCAGTTCCATGCGTTGCTCGCGCTGTGTAGGGGCGAGCTCACTATGGGCGAGTTGAGCGAGCGGCTCGGCGTGAGTTGCAGCACCGTCACCGACCTCGTCGATCGCATGGAGCGAGCGGCGCTTGCGGAGCGGGTCCGTGACGAAGCCGACCGGAGAGTCGTGCGCGTGAGGATCACGGATGGGGGCAGGACCGTTCTCACCAGGGTCCGGGAGAGACGGAGGAGGTACCTGGGGCGCGTGCTCGCGTCCATGACAGAGGAGGAGCAGTCTAGCCTTCGTGATCTCTTGGCGAGGGTATACTCGCTTCTAGCCTACCAGCCCGAATCCTGATTTTCCTTCCAATTTGTTGCCAGCCCCCGGCCTACGCTGCCCGCACGCTCGTCGCTTCTGCCTCGCCGGCGCCGGGCGACGAAGCTGGACCCAACGCGGGACGTAATGTAGGACGTGATGTGGGACGTGATGTTGGCGTGATGAAGGTGAGAAATCGGTATGAGTGACGTGGAAGATGTCGAATTACGGGCCGCGCCCGTTCCGCAGCTCGACTCAGCCGCGGCGGTGAGGCGGCGCGTGTTCGATCTCGCTGGGCCGGCCCTCGTGGAGACGCTCTTGGTCACCTTCGTCGGAATGGCGGACATGATAATGGTGGGCAGGATAGGGCCAGCAGCCATCGCCGCCGTAGGGCTCACAAACCAACCGGTACTGTTCGCAACGGGCGTGTTCGTCGCCCTCAATGTCGGAACCACGGCGGTCATCGCCCGCGCCGTCGGAGCCGACGAAAGATCGCTGGCCAATGACGCCTTGCAACAGAGCTTCATACTGACCACCATTATGGGGATAATCGTCAGTGTCCTAGGCGTCGTGTCGGCGCGGAGTGTGATGGTTTTGATGGGCGCCGAGGAGGACGTGATCCCTCTCGGCGTTGCATACATGCAGATAGTCGCGGCCGGCGCGATCTTCATGCTTCTGACCATGAGCATCGCCGCTGCACTCCGCGGAGCGGGCGACACGAAGACACCGATGAAGGTGAATGCGCTATGCAACATCTTGAACATTATCGGGAACTACCTTTTGATATACGGGAAGTTCGGTTTCCCGAGGATGGGGGTAGCGGGCGCAGCGCTTTCCACAAGTATATCCCGGGCCATCGCACTTGTCCTCATCCTTCGCGTGGTGACCGGGGGCAGGTTCGTTCTGCACCTGACAGGCCCTGCGAGGTTCGATTTCCCGCTCATTCGGCGCATCGTCAATATCGGGGTTCCGGCCGCTGTTGAGCAGCTCATCCTCAGAGGAGGGCAGCTGGTCTACCTGAGAGTCGTTGCGGGTTTTGGGACGGCGGTCGTGGCTGCCCACCAGATCGGCATGAACATTCTGAGCCTCTCGTTCACGCCCGGGCAGGCGTTCGCGGTAGCGGCAACGACCCTGGTCGGCCAGGGTCTGGGCGCTGGGAGGCCGGACCTTGCCGAGAAAGGGGCGCTCGAGACCCGCCGCCTCGGCACGATGGTTTCCGGATTCATGGCGCTGGTTTTCATTTTCTTCGGGAGGTACATCGCGTTGATGTACTCCAATGACCTCGCGGTCGTGGCGAAAGCCGCCGTGGTCCTGCGCATAGTAGGGCTCGTGCAGCCCGCGCAATCCAGCCAGTTCATCCTTGCGGGGGGGCTCCGCGGGGCTGGCGACACGAAGTGGCCGCTATATGCCACGGCCGTTGGAATCTGGGGCTTCAGGGTCTTGGTGGGATACTTGCTCGCGGTGGTCCTCGACATGGAGCTCATTGGCGCCTGGGTTGCGATGGCTATCGACCAAATAGTGCGTGCCGCGATCATCACGTCCCGGTTCCGCAGTGGAAAGTGGAAGCTTCTCAGGGCATGAAGGAGCCCTGGGGTAGCGTGGAGTCCTTGCAGGTGAGTGTGGGGTCAATGAGGAAGGGAAACCACATGACGGCTTGACAACGCCGCGACGGGAAGCGTAATCTGAAATGGGAACAAAGTCCTAAATGACGGCAGGCGCGGCCGACATGATTAGGCTTCGTGCGCAGGGCTCTCTGCTGACGACCCTCGGCCTGGGGGCTCGGGCACGCTCTCCTTGCTTCTCTTCGCTTAGCTGCCTATGTAATGGCTCGCTGGAGGAGATGATGAAGATGGACGCTGACCCTAGGAGTATGAACGCAACCGTCAAGATCAACGTCAAGGTCAACCTCCGCGGCGCGGTGCGCGCGGCACAGCGTTTTGCGCGGTGTCCGTCTTCGTCGTTGCCCGGCAGAGGCTAGGCATGGTGAGTCATGCGCCCCCGGTCTCGTTCGGAGGACGGACCGGGGGCGCTTTGCGTGTTGGACTCGGTGTGCGTGGCGGTGCCCGTTCTCGCTTCGGCACGCCCTCCAAGAGGGCACGCACGCACGTGTCATCCGTTTCCCTTCCCTCGGCCCTGTCGATTGGCTACGGGCATTCTCAAAGCGCGTTGCGCGAGCGCTTGCGGGTTGACCTGTCAGGAAGGACGCTGCAAAGGAGGGAATGCCGTTGGCCGTCGAGCTTACGGGCAAGGTTGAGGACTTTCTTGCCAAGAAGGACTACGTGGGTCTCAAGCGCACACTCGAAAAGCACCATCCTTCCGAGATCGCGAGAGTCTTGGAGGAGCTGCAGCCCGGGCCCACCGGGCTCGTGTTCAGGCTGCTGCCGAAGGACCTCGCCGTCGAGGTCTTCGATTTCATGGACGTCGATGGGAAACAGGTGCTCCTGCGGTCGTTGAGCGGGGACATGGTGGCGACCCTGCTCAATGAGATGAGCCCGGATGACCGCACTGAGCTCTTTGAGGAGCTTCCCGCGAAGGTCGTCAAGAAGTACTTGTCGCTCCTGTCGGAGAAAGAGCGGCATGTGGCCAACATGCTCCTGGGCTACAAGGAAGAATCGGCGGGGCGGCTCATGACCACTGACTTCGTTGACCTGAAGGAAACCCAGACGGTCGACGAGGCTCTTGCACATGTGCGAAAGACCGCGCCGGACAAGGAGACCATCTACCACCTGTACGTGATATCCCGCGACAGGCGGCTGGTGGGCGAGCTTTCGCTGAAAGACCTCATGTTGGCTCCGGGAGACAGGCTCGTCCGCGAGATAATGCACCCGGAGGTCGTGCGGGTCTCTACCGACACCGACCAGGAGGAGGTCGCGCGCATCTTCGAGGACTACGGATTCATAGCCGTTCCCGTTGTGGACAGCGAGGACCGCCTTGTCGGGATCATCACCCACGATGACATCCTCGACGTTGTGAGAGATGAGGATACCGAAGACATCCACATAATGGCCGGTCTGGGCGCGCCTGAAGAAGAGTACTTCAGGATGAACCTGCTCGACAACGTGAAGAAGCGCGTGGGTTGGCTCGCGTTCCTCATTCTCCTTGAGAGCTTCTCCAGTAATATCCTCAAGGTCTATTCGGCGTCCATCGAGGCCGTGGTGGCGCTCGCGTTTTTCATACCCACGCTCATCGATACCGGTGGCAACACCGGCACCCAGTCGGCCACGCTTGTCATCCGCGGCATAGCGACGGGCGAGATAACCTTGGGGCAAGGGCTGAGAGTGCTTGTCAGGGAGTGCGGCACCGGGCTGGTACTTGGGCTCCTCTTGGGCGTGTTTGCCTACGCCAGGGCGTACCTCACACAGGCCGACGTCCGGGTAGCCTTTGTCGTTGGGCTGGCGCTGTTCGTCGTGATAGTCGTGTCCAACGTGGTGGGCGCGCTTCTCCCCTTTGCGGCGAAACACCTCGGCGCGGATCCGGCGGTCATGGCAGGGCCGTTCATCACGACCATCGTTGACATCGTCGGCCTCATCGTGTACTTCGAGATCGCACGCCTTGTGCTCGGCATAGGCGGCTGAACACAAGGGGCGGCTGAGCACGGTGCGATGGCATACCTGAGCTGTGCCACAATATGGCAACGCGGCCCAGCTTTGCTGCACACGACCGGCCCAGCGCCAGTCAAGGCCGATGGATTCCATTGCGGAGTACGGTTCACGCCGCAGGCGCGCCGTCCCCAGAGGACAACATGTCAAGGACGGCACAACCCGGCAACCCTGGGTGGGACTTGCGCGCCTGCAGCGCCGAGCTGCCACGAGTCATGCCGTGCGGTCCTCCTGAGCGAGCCTCTGCATCATCGAGATGAGCCTCGCGATCTCATCCTGCGTCGCCGCGAGGGCGCGAGGATCCGGCGAGGCTTCTCTGCGGTCGAGCGACCTCAGGAGCGCGTCGTAAGCTCTCTCCAGGTTCTCTCTGGTCGCCTTCAGGGCCGCAGGTTGTGCGTGCTCGGCGGCCTTCTCGGCAGGCCTGACCGTCGTCTGCCCGCTTGCGAGGTCCACGGTGTCGCCTCTTTCAGGGACGCCGACCCAGGTGTTTAGGGCTGTTCTCAACACGGCGGCGAACTGTTCGGCCGCCTCTTCCTCTCCATGCACCACGAATACCTTGCGTGGCTTGGTCCGAAAGCTCTTCACCCAGTAAAGCAGGGCGTCGCGATCCGCGTGAGCAGAGTAGCCGTCAATTGACTCTATGGACGCTCTCACCGCCACCTCCTCGTTGAATATCTTCACCCTCGTGGCTCCCTCCTGAAGACGGCGGCCAAGCGTTCCCCGGGCTTGGAAGCCGACGAACAGCACGGTGCACTCGGGCCTCCATAGGTTGTGCTTGAGGTGGTGTTTGATCCGGCCGAAGTCGCACATTCCGCTCGCGGAAATGATCACCGCGCCGCTGGAGATCTCATTCAAGGAACGCGATTCCTCGACGGTCTGCACGTACTGGAGCCCCGGGAAGTCGAACGGGTCGCCGCCGGCGTCGATAAGGGCTCTGGTCTCCACGTCGAACTCGTCCCGGTCCCGATACTTGTCGAACACCTCGGTCGCTGACACCGCCATGGGGCTGTCGATGAACACCTTGACCGGGGGAATCTCACGCCTGTAGGCAAGCCTTGCGATATCATACACGACGTCCTGGGTGCGGGCTACGGCAAAGGCAGGTATGATGACGTTTCCGCGCCTTGACCACGTGTCCTGGATGACTTTGCGTAGTTTCTCCATGCTCCCCATGCGGTCTTCGTGAACGCGGTTGCCGTAAGTGGATTCCACCACGAGAAAGTCGGCGTCGGAGACGAACTCCGGGTCCTTGATGATAGGCTGGTTCACGTTGCCGAGGTCACCCGAGAAAACGATCTTCGCCTCCTCTGCTCTGACTGCCGGGGTCGCGGCGGGCTCAGAAAGAGAGGCAGGGCCAGCGCCGGGGTTCGTCTGGTGCAGGTAGACCTCGACTATGGCCGACCCGAGGATGTGCCCGGCGTGGCGGAACCTCACCGTCACGTCCGGGGCCAAGTTGATCATCTGGCCAAACGGGACGGGCTCAAAGTGGGACAAGCTCCGCTCCGCATCGTCCACGGTGTAGAGCGGCTCGAAAGGAACCTCGCCCGCTCTCTTCGCCTTGCGTTGCTGCCAGCCGGCCTCGAGCTCTTGGATGTGAGCGCTGTCGAGGAGCATTATCTTGCAGAGATCGATCGTGGCGGCGCTGGCGTATACCTTTCCTTTGAACCCCTCTCGCACCAAGCGCGGGATAAGGCCGCTGTGATCGATGTGGGCGTGCGTCAGGAGGACGAAGTCGAGCGCCGCCGGGTCGAACGGAAACGCGACGCGGTTGAGCTTCTCGATTTCATTCTCTCCCTGGAACATCCCGCAGTCCACAATGAACCTGGTGTTCCCGGTCTCGATGTAGTGGCATGACCCTGTGACCGTGCGAGTGGCACCGACGAATTTGAGTTGCATTGCCAAGCTGTCTCTCCTTTCTTCGTGCTGGTGTTGGCTCGAGCGCCTCCTCTCCGTGCCGGGTTCCCCCTTCTGCCGTCAAGCGGGGCTTCTGCCATGGTACTTTGCTGTTCAGTCCCAAAAGTCCTGCCGGGTGCAGACGCGCGGTAGTCGGGGGGGACTTTGGCTTCATCGGAAGACGGCCTGAAGTGCAGCATGGCCCGGGGCGGACGCTGCGGACGCTGCGGAGAATAAGGCAGCTCACCACGGCATACCATTTGTCAGGGAACGCGTATCGACGTCAAAGTGCACCGGGGGAGTGCACCGGGGGGTGGCAAGATGCTGCTCGTAAGCCGACGGGCGGTCATCCTGACGGGGGCGCTCGCGACATGCGCCATATTGGGGCTCGGTTTTCTCGCAGGGCTTCTCGCAGGGCGCGGCGTGGAATGGGCCGCGGACCATTACGTCCCTGTGACCGAATCCATCCTGGTGTTGCCCAGGACCACCATGCCCCTGTTCTACGTGAAGACGTCGGAGCCTGCGATCGCCCTGACGTTCGACATCAGCTGGGGCCACGAGACAGCCCCTCGCGTGCTCGAGATCTTGCGCGAGAAAAACGTGAGGGCCACGTTCTTTCTATCCGGCCCGTGGGCCAAGAGGAACGCCGAGATCGTGCGGGAGATCGTGAGCGCAGGCCATGACGTAGGGAGCCACGGGGATGCCCATGTCAACCTGAGCCGCTACGACCGAGACGTAGTAGAGGAGAACATCAAGACCGCCCACGAGGACCTCCTGAGCGCGGCTGGAAGGGTCGCTCCGTTCTTCCGTCCTCCAAATGGGGACTACGACGATGTCGTGGTGGAGAGTGCGAGAGCCTGCGGGTACGAGACAGTCATATGGGCGGTTGATTCGCTCGACTGGAAGAACCCCGGCGTGGATTTCATGGTTGACCGCGTGCTGAAGCAGGCATTCAAGGGCGCCATCATCCTCATGCACGCGAGCGACTCCAGCAAACAGATTCACGAGGCGCTTCCGCGCATAATCGATGGCCTGCGCGAGAAAGGGTACAGATTAGTGCCCCTCTCCGAATTGCTCAAGCTGGGGGAGCCCGGCCGCGACGACCCCAGATGAGGCCGGGATGCCCCGTCCACGCCGCATACTGCTGGTAGGCTGTGGGCCGTGAGGCGGGATCATTGAGCCGGGGAGTACAGACAGAGGATGCCTATATCTGTGTAGCTGGCGGATACCTCCTCAGCAGGGAAGGTTCTAACAATGCGAAAATCAAACCGCCGAAACCCTTTTGATGTCACAACGTTCTCTATGACCGCGTCTGCCACCTTTACCGGGCGTTGACCGCCTATGAATATGACTTCCGCGCGCGTGCCCGGGCCAACCTTGCCGGAGTTTATGTCCACTAGGACGTCGTATGAGATCTCACACGGCCTGTAGGCAAGATGGTACATGCTGCCGGCGCCCAGGGTCCGCAGGTTATCCACGGTCCACTGGATCTTGACCACCATCTGGAGCACTCTCGATTGCGGAATCTCAAGCCGCTCCATGGGAAGCGCCTCCCGCGCCGGCCCTGCCTTCCGATGGTTGCCTTCTTCCGCCCGCGTCCCGAAGGGCAGAGACAAGGTCGAAGTATGAGACGGCGAAGGATTCCCGCTACACGATATGCTCCGCTCGCATACAACGTGAGAGGAGGGGCGTGGCTGCAGGGTACGGGCAAGCGCCGATCTTGCGCATCAACATCGGGCTAGTCGTGTAGTGGTGATGACGCAGCCTTTGCATAATCTATACGCCCGCGCTCCCGGGGAGATACTAGGCAACGAACGGAGACCTACGCATACTCTAGCTTGACGTCTGACGGGAGGATGGACCACTATGGCGTTGGAAACCTTTCGCGCTTCGGTGAGAAGCGCGGGCGAGGGGCTGCTCTGTAAGGCGAACGTTCGGGGTTTCGAGGTGTCAATGGACGAGCCGAAGGAGCTGGGCGGCGGGAACCGGGCGATGAATCCCGTGGAGCTACTGCTTTCGGCTCTCGGGGGCTGCATAACCATATGCGCTGTCGCGTTTGCGCCTGCGTGCGGGGTCAAGCTCGAAGACTTCCGTGTCGACCTCGAGGGCGACTTGGATCCCGACGGCTTCACCGGCAAGCGAAGAGATGTACGGACAGGCTTCCAGCACATCAGATTCAAGATGAACATCAAGTCCAGCTCACCCGAGGAGAACGTCCGCAATCTCGTCGACATGATCAAATCCCGCTGCCCTGTCTCAGACACCCTGCGAGGCGTGCGGGTTGACGGTGACTTCACCGTAACCCGTTGATGTCTAGTAGCTTCAGCACGACGACGAGGCGGCGCCGGTCCGTCCCCGCGTACCAGGTCTTCCTCGGGGGGCGCCGCCTCTCTTTTAACCGGCCGCCATGGTCGCGAGCTGCCCGTGAAGCGTTCGCGTCTGCTGCGCACCGCCTGGCTATACCTTGACCTCGCCCGCTCGATCACGTTTCCGGCCGGGCGCAGTCCGGTCGCCCCCATATTTGGCCCGCTCTGACTACCGGGAAGGAAAGCCGGCCTTTGCGTTTAACTTAGTAAGCAGGAGGTGTCGGGCATGCCTGAGGCTTTTGTCAACGGGGTGAGTATCTATTATGAGACCCACGGGAACGGGTTTCCTCTCGTGCTCATTGCGGGCCTGGGTCACGGAGGTTGGTCCTTTTTCCGGCAGGTGGATGACTTCGCCCGCGATTTCAAGGTGGTCGTGTTCGACAATAGGGGGGTCGGGAGGAGCGCGAGGCCGAAGGAGGGCTATTCCATCAATGTGTTCGCGGAGGACACCTTGGCCCTTCTGAGGGAGATTGGGCTTGAGAAGGCGCACGTCCTCGGAGCCTCCATGGGCGGCTACGTTGCGCAGACGCTCGCCTGGGCACATCCGGAATGCGTGGAAAAGCTCGTGTTGGTGTCGACCATGTTCGGAGGGCCCTCGGCGAAGCCGATGACTCAGACCGCGCTGAACTTCTTCACGTCACGTCCGCAGGGAACGCCGGAGGACATCGTGAGGCAAGGGCTCGCGCTCGCCACTTCCGAGGGATTCGTCGAGCGTAACCCTGAGGTTGTCGCGAAGGTGGCCGAGTTCCAGCTCGCGTGGCCTCAGAACGGCTCCGCATATATCGGGCAGCTCAGCGCATGTGGCGCTTTTCTTGCGGATCCGCAAACCGAATCCCACCTTCGGGAGATTCAGGCGCCCACCCTGGTGGTGGCGGGCAGCGATGACAAGGTGGTCCCGGCCGAGAACGCTATCCTGCTTTCCGAGCGCATTCCTAGATCCCGTGCGGTCATCATGGAGAACGCAGGA
This sequence comes from Bacillota bacterium, assembly GCA_012842395.1. NCBI lineage: Bacteria > Bacillati > Bacillota > Bacillota bacterium. The sequence goes on along the minus strand of DUSX01000017.1, from coordinate 245,346 downwards.
CACCTTCTCTTTATCGAGAAACCCCAGGAATTCAACGAGCTCGTCAGGAGTTTTCTACTTGAACCATGACAGGGCGGGAGGTGATGGGACGTGCCGGCCGGCGACGTCCTCGTCCGCGCTGGGACTGTGGAGGAGGCCCTCGAGAAGGCTTCGAAAGCTCTTGAGGCAGAGCCTTGCGAGGTCGAGTACGAGGTGGTGAGCGATGCAAGAGGTGCAGGCGGTGAGTCGTCATCCGAAGCGGGAAGGCACGAGGTCCTGGTCAGGGCGCGCAGAAAAGGAAATGTGAACGCCGACGAGCCGTCCGAGCGTTCAGTCGTCCCGGTTGCCGCAGCCAGGGAGATCGCGCCTGCGTCGGTTGAGATCACCGTCAGCGCCGATCGCCTGTCAGCGAGCGCTGTCGTCAGACCGCGGAGAATAGTCCGACCCGTGTTGGGCGAGGAAGACGCCGCGGCCGGGCTCGACTCCGAGGCCCGGTCCGGCGAGGAGGAGGTCTGCGAGAAGACCGTCACCACTGAGGACGTTGAGGAGGCCCTCAAAGCGAAGGGCGTGGTGTTTGGAATCGACATGGAGGCCGTGGAGAGAGCGGTCCTCGATGCCGACGGCCTCCCGCATGTAGTTGCGAGAGGAGTCCCGCCGAAGGAGGGCAAAGACGGCTTCGTTGAACACCTTGTCGAGCTCGAGCCCGTGCCTGTGGTGTGGGAAGAAGCGGAGGACAGGGTGGACTATTGGGAACGTTACAGGTTTCCGTTCGTGCGTGCTGGCGATGTAGTGGCCGTGCTCCACCCGCCGGTCCCAGGCACGCCTGGACGTGCCGTGACCGGTGAGGCGATTCCTCCGCGCGAGGTGAGGGAGTGGAGCCTGCGGGCCGGTGAGGGAGCGGAGCTCTCGGAGGACGGCGCGAAGGTGCTTGCGACGCGGGACGGAAAGCCGGTTTCGTACGGGTCGAGGTACACTCGCATCGAGGTCGCGCCCGTAATAGTGCATGACGGAAACGTGGGGCTAGCGTCGGGCCACCTGAGGTTCAACGGCGACATAGTCGTGCGGGGCGACGTGCTTGAGGCCGCCCGCGTGGAGGGCCGCGGCAGTGTCACCGTCCTCGGCCACGCTGCGGGTGCGATGATCACTGCGGGTGAGGGAATAAGGGTCAAGGGGTCCGTCGTCAATTGCCGCCTCCGAGCAGGTGGAATGAAAGGTCTTGCAAGCCGTCTTGCCCCTCTTCTGGAGGCTGTCCGGCGTGCGCTGGGCCAGCTCGAGGTCGTGCTTCAGGTCGTGCTGCAGGCGGCGGCGAGCTCGCCGGAGCGGGACGGGGTGGTCGCTTCCGAACGACAACAGACGCGAGGAGGGCACGGGCGGCCGGGGCTCGCCCCGGCTCGCAGTCTGGTCGGTCAGAGGCTGCGCGAGCTCGATAGGCTTGCGGCCTCAATCAAGGAGGTCATGGGCGGTGCCGGGGTCGAACTCCCGAAGGCGACCGCGGAGGCGGCCGACTTGATTGCCAAGGTTGCCAAGTCCATGTCGTCCCTGGATCTGCCTGGGGCACCGTTTCAGGACCACCTGAGCGCCTTGAGGGCGGGCGTCGAGGCGATCGCAGACTGGGTCGAGAAGGCGCCGAGCACCAGCGGGGGGATCGTGGTGGGGTACGCCCAGAACAGCGTGATGGAATCGGGCGGGGACATACTGGTCGCCGAAAAGGGCTGTTACAACTGTAACCTCAGCGCGGCGGAAGGGGTGCGGGTGAAGGGCAATGTCCGAGGGGGCGAGATATATGCGGCCCAGAGGGTACAAGTGGGCAGCGTAGGCACTCCAGGCCAGTGGCCCTGTTCGTCGGTGATCAAGGTGGCCGCGAGCGGCCAGATCAGAGCCGGCGTTGTGTATCCTGGCACGACGTTCCAGGTTGGCGGCGACAGCTTCGTGTTCGAATCAACCCGTTTTGACGTCAAGGCTTTCCTCGACGACGAGGGAGTCCTGGTTATCAGGTGAGAAAGGGGATGGAGGACCCCATGGCCCGCGAGGCTCCCATAGTTCGGACGAAATTCGTGCCACCGGTGCCGCGCAAGCAGTTTCTGAAGAGACCGAGGCTGGCTCGGGTTTTCGAGGGAATAGTGCTCCATCCTATCACCATTCTCCAAGCGGGGCCTGGTTACGGGAAGAGCACCGGGCTCGCCACGTACCTCGCGGATCATCGTGTCCCGTGTTTCTGGTACACGGTGGGGGAAACGGATTCCGATCCCCACGCTTTCGTTCTGCACGTGGTCTGGGCCATTCGCACGGCGCGCCCATCGGTGGGAGGCCGAGCCCTAGCTTTGCTAGAGGGCGACCACGACCGGTCCACACGGTTTGCCGCGGTCGACTCCCTCGTCAACGACGTGCTCGACCACGTCACCGATGACTCGGTGCTCGTTGTAGACGACTACCATCTGGTCTCGAACGCTCCGGAGATCGATGGGCTGGTGGAGCACCTCGTGGATGAGATGCCTCCCAAGCTCCACTTGGTCCTCTCCACGAGGAAGAGGCCGGCTTTTGTGTCCGTGGCGAGATGGCGCGTGAAGGGTGAGCTCCTGGAGATCAGCGAGAAAGACCTCGCGTTCACGGGCGATGAGATAGAGGCGCTCTTCCAAGGGCCGTATGGTTGGGCGATCTCCCGCGAGCAGGTGGAAGTGCTGTCGGAGCGCACTGAGGGCTGGATCATCGCGTTGGAGATGATATGGCACGGCCTTAGACAGGGCATGGCTCTGGAGGACCTTCTCGCGGGCCCACCTGGCACTTTGCAGGGCGTATTCGAGTACCTTGCCGCCGAGGTCCTGGCCAAGCAGGATGATGACGTGAAAGAGTTCCTGATGGATGCGGCGGTTCTCGAAGAGCTGGTCCCCGACGCGTGCGATCACATTTCGGACAGGAAGGATAGCGCGCGGATCATCGAGCGGCTCGAGGCTGACGGCCTGTTCGTGTACGCTGCGGGCGCGGGTACATACAGGTTCCACCATCTCTTCAGGGAGTTCTTGCGGGGACTCGCGCGCCGGGATCGCGAGCGATGGCAGAACGGGAACCGTAAGGCGGCGCAGTTCTACCTGAGCTCCGGGAGGCCTTCCCTCGCCGTCGGACACTTCCTCGCCGCAGGTGATTACGAGAGTGCGGCGAGCGTGCTTTCCGGGATAGCGCCGGACCTCGTGCAGCGCGGCATGTTCGACGCTCTGGTGGGCTGGATCGGCGAACTGCCCGGGCCCGTGCTGGAGGCCCATCCCGACCTCATTCTTCGGAGGGCTGACGTTCACCGCCTTACGAGCAACTACGACGACGCGGTCGCGTGGTACAGTGTGGCCAACGAGATATTCGAAAGAAGAGGCGACAGGATCGGGAGAAGCAGGGCCCTCAAGGGGAAAGCGATGGTATACCTTGACACGGTTCAGCCTGCCAAGAGTGAAGCTCTGCTCAAGGAAGCTTTGCGGATGCTCCCGCCGGACGACACCTGGGAACGAGCGAATCTCCTCAGGATGATGGCAGAGAACAAGACTAACCAGGGACAGCTCTCGGCCGCTGTAAAGTACGCGCAGGCTGCTGAACGGCTCATCCACCATGCAATAGAAGACGAGCTCGATATAAGGGTCCAGCTTAGGACGGGCAGGCTCTCCGCCGCTCTTGAGTCGCTCAAGCGTAAGGCGAGCGAGGAGAGAGCAGACGGCCTGAGGCCCCCTCGGTCTCACAGGGAGACTCAGCTGCTGCTTTCGCTGATCTATTCATTGATTGGCGAGGGCGAGCTCGCCACCAAGTGTGCTGAGGCCGGGATCCAGCTCGGGCGGGATCTCAAGGCGCCGTTCGTGGAGGCGGTGGGATACATGCGGCTCGGCCACGCAAGGCAGGTGGCGCCCGCGGTGTTCGCCTCCGCTCCGCTTCACGCACCCGTCGCCGGGCCCGCCTCGGGATCCAGCCTGGACGCCGAAACCTGCTACAGGCGGGCTCTAGACATTGTGGACAGCATCAAGGTCGCGCGGGGCCGGGCCGAGCCTCTCATGGGTCTCGCGCTCCTGCGAGCGTCGTCAGGCGAGGCAGCTGAGGGCGAACGCCTGGCCGGCGAGGCGCTCGACATATGCAGGGCTGCCGGGGATGAATGGCTCGCCGGGTTCGTCCAGCTCGGCGTGGGTGCTGGGTTGGCTTCGGGCGGTGAAGACGACCGGGCTGCACACTGGCTGGAGGCTGCAAAGAGGACGTTCGATGAGTGCGGCGACGCATACTGCAGCACCGTCTGCGACCTGTGGCGCACCGTGCTTGCGTTGAGGCGGCGGGATGAGAGGGCGCTCGGAGAGAGCCTCGAGACCCTTATCGAGTCGGTGCATACCCATAGTTATGAGTTCCTGTTCACCCGCAGGACACTTTTCGGTCCCAGGGATCTCGGCGTCCTGGCGCCTGTGCTGATAGAGGCAAGACACCGCGGAGTGGACCGCGACTACGTGACGTGGTTACGCGACGCGACGGGTCTGCTCAACGTCGATTTCCACCCAGGGTACACCCTCCACGTGCGAACGCTCGGGCCTTTCAGAGTCTACCGCGGGAGACAGGAGATCTCCTCGCGCGAGTGGCAGCGCGAAAAGGCGAAGACCCTGTTTCAGCTGCTTATCGTGCATAGGAAGGGCTTCCTCCACAAGGACCAGATCCTCGAGATGCTCTGGCCCGAGCTCGAGCCGGACGTTGCCTCCGCGCATTTCAAGGTCGTGCTCAACGCGATGTTGAATGCGATCGAGCCCGGCAGGCCCGCGCGCCTGGCACCGTTTTACGTTCGCCGCGAGGGGCCGCTTTACGGCCTGAATCCCCTCTCCGGGTACTGGGTCGATGCAGACGAGTTCGAGAGCCTCGTGGCGAAAGCGACCAAATTGGAGCCGGCCGATCGCAGAGGCGCTTGCGAGCTCTTGCGCAGCGCGCTCCACCTTTACCAGGGTGATTTCCTGCAAGACTGCTTGTATGAGGATTGGGCCAGCGTAGAGCGGGAAAGGCTCTTTGCCACGTACCTGCGGGCGGCACAGAGGTTCGCGGAGCTCTTGCTCGACCAGGGTGAGATCGACGAGTGCATCCACGTTTGCGACGAGATCCTCGCAAAGGACCCGTGCTGGGAGGAGGCATACAGGCTGCTCATGAGATGCTATCTCTCCAGGCGCAACCGGGCAATGGCCGTCCGAACCTACGAGAGATGCGCCGCCGCGCTTCGCGCCGAGATGGGTGTGTACCCTGCGCCTGAGACCGCAAGACTGCTGGAAAAGGCCAGACTCCTTTCCGCCTTCTGACCGCGCCCTTCAAGCCGGGCCGAAGCTTGTTGCCGACTGCCCCTCCCCTTCAAACGTCGTCGCGACCCAGAGGGCGCTTTGTTCGTAGCAATTTGGCTCGCGAGATAGCGAAATTCCTCACGCCCCGTCGTGCAAGCACCGGCAACAGGCAACCCTGGCGCCATCAACAAAGGAGACGAAGACTTATGGCGCCGCACTCAGGACGAGGACGCGCGTTTCTCGCTTGGGAACAAGGCCCGGAACAGGCAGCGGCAGCATCGTTTGCGGGGAGTCACTGTTGAGAATGGCTGCCCGCAACACTTCAATACCTCCTGTAACACCTCTGTAACCGCTCTGTAACGGCTCGCGATACGATAAAAGCGATTCCTGTGCAATTGAACTCGACCGCATGACACGGGCGAATGCCGGGCGACCAGGGCCCTCGCTGGCGGATTGAGCGGAAGGCGAACGAGCTTTCGTCTCTTTTCTCAAAGGCGTTAAGGTTGACGGTGCTTGCGCGGTGGAGCGCCTGCCCTGCCACCGGCCTGACTGGCTGGGTTCTCGCGGAGCGCGCTCCGCTCGGGGCGCCGTCCCAGGGGCAACACAGGCAACCGGGCAACTGCTGGCAATAACGCGAAAGGTGACGCACGAGGCTGTTGGACTTCCCCACTAACTGCCAACCCGGGCAGCCTCGGCGACCGACGGCTTCGCGGACTTCAACTGGGCGAGATGGCATAATGTGGGAAGAACCAACGGTCTCGCGCAACCCCACTAAGGCAGCGGTGAAAGCTATCACAAGAGGAGGCGGCTACTGGTGAGGCTGAAGGACAAAGTTGCGATCATCACGGGGTCGGGGAGGGGCCTGGGCAAAGAAGCGGCGCTGCTCTTTGCCAGGGAGGGCGCCAAGGTAGTCGTGTGTGACGTAAACGAGGAGTGGGCGAAGTCAACGGCGCGCGAGATTCAGGAGGCCGGCGGGGTTGCCATCGCGGTTTACGTCGACGTTACGTCCCCCGAGAGCGTGAAGGCCATGGTTGACGAGACCCTCAAGGAGTTCGGCCGGATCGACGTTCTGGTGAACAACGCCGGTGTCACGGCGGATGCCCTCCTCGTGAAGATGACCGACGAGCAGTGGGACAAGGTCATCAACGTGAATCTCAAGGGTGTATTCAACTGTACGAGGGCCGTCGCTCCGGTCATGATAGGGCAGGGTCGCGGCAAGATCGTCAACACGTCCTCAGTGGTGGGCATATATGGAAACATCGGCCAGACCAACTACATAGCCTCAAAGGCTGCGATCATCGGGATGACGCGGGGCTGGGCCAAGGAGCTCGGGCGCAAGGGCATCAACGTCAACGCCGTCGCTCCCGGCTTCACCATGACCGACATGATGGCCACGGTGCCCGAGAAGATCCTCGCGTCCATAAAGGAGAAGACCCCCCTCGGGAGGCTTGGAGCACCGAAGGACATCGCGTACGCATACTTGTACCTCGCCTCCGACGAGGCGGATTTCGTGAACGGGGCGGTCCTGCAGGTTGACGGCGGCCTCGTGCTCTGACCTCTTTGTGCGGGAGGGATCGCGTTGAACCCGAAGGAGCTCTACCGAGAGAAACTCATCACCATCGAAGAAGCGGTCGCGAAGGTGAAGTCGGGTCAGTCCATAGTGGTCGCCATGGCCGCGGCGGAGCCGCCGGGCCTTCTCGGGGCGATCTCGTCTCGAAAGGACGAGCTCGAGAACGTAAGGATCATGTCCTGCCTTCTCATGAGGGACTATGACTTCCTGAAGCCCGAGATGAAGGGCCATTTCCTCAATGAGGCTTGGTACTATGGCCCTCATTCATATAGGGCTCACCCCGCGGGGACCGTGACGTTCATGCCGAACCACCTGCACGAGTGCGCTCTCAAGAAACGAGACATAGACCCGCCCGACATCTTCTGGGGCACCGCCACGCCCATGGACAAGAACGGGTATATGTCCCTCTCTCTGAGCCTTACCTACGAGAAGCCCCTCATCGAGGTGGCGAAAATGGTTGTGCTCGAGATCAACGAGAACCTCCCACGCACGCTCGGCGACACCCAGATACACATCTCCCAGGTAGATTACGTGGTGGAGAACACGGTGCCCCTGCCCGAGGTCGAGCCGATCGTGCCCACTGAAGTGGAAATGGAGATCGGCAGAAACGTCGCCAGCCTCATCGAGGATGGCAGCACGATCCAGCTGGGCATTGGCGGGATTCCCAATGCCATTGCGAAGTGCCTCGAAGGGAAGCACGACCTCGGGGTGCACACCGAGATGCTCACCGACGGCATGGTGGACCTCTTCGACGCGGGCGTCATAACCGGGCGTCGGAAGACGCTCTGGCCGGGAAAGATGGTAGGCTGCTTCGCCATGGGGACGAGGAAGCTGTACGACTTCATCGATGACAACCTCGGCGTCGAGCTCCATGGCGGGTACGTCACCAACGACCCGTACGTCATCGCCAAGAACTACAAGATGGTGAGCATCAACACGACGATGCAGGTGGATCTCACCGGTCAGGCGAACTCTGAAACCATAGGCACGAAGCAATACAGCGGCACCGGCGGCGCGATGAATACCTGCATGGGGGCGCAGATGTCGCCAGGAGGAAAGTCCATCCTCGCGCTAAGGTCAACTGCGAAGAACGGCACGATTTCCACGATAGTGCCGTGCTTCAAGGATGGTCAGGTGGTATCTGTCCACCGGGCGGATGTGGACTACGTCGTTACCGAGTACGGCATTGCCAGGCTCAAGGCCAAGAACATCAGGCAGCGAGTGGAGGCTCTCATAAGCATCGCCCATCCTGACTTCCGAGAATGGCTCAGATCGGAGGCCAAGGCGCTTCAGTACATCTAGCGGCAACGGCACGCCGCGTCTGGAGGGAATTCAAATGAAACGATGCGCCACCATCATTGGCACCGGACAGTATCTTCCCGAGATCGAGGTCACGAACGACGCCATGGCCGAGCAGATCGAAAAGGCCTCGCCGGGCCTAGGCGTCGTGATCGGCAAGTTTCAGAAGAGCTCAGGGATAAAGCGGCGCTGGTACGCCCCGCGGGATTGGGCTACGTCGGATTTGGCGGTCAGGGCGGCTCAGGCTGCTCTGGAGAATGCTGGCGTGAAGCCCGAGCAACTTGACATGATCATCGTCGGGACCGACAGCCCTGATTACATAACGCCAGCTACATCGGTCGTGGTCCAGCACAAGTTGGGAGCGCCAAACGCTGGCACATTCGACATCGGTTGCGCCTGCGCGTCGTTTCCGACAGGCGTGGCGATCGGTGCGAGCCTGCTCGAGTCGAACTCGTGGATGAATTACGTCCTGGTCATAGGGGCCTACATGATGAGCAAGCTCGCCGACCCCACCGATGTGACGTCCTTCTTCTATGGAGACGGGGCTGGGGCGGCCGTGCTCGGCGTGGATTCTAAGCCTGGCTTCATCACTTCGGCCTATCTCGCGGACGGCTCATACCACAAGCACTGGGGCATCTATTCAGGAGGCACCTTCGAGCCGGCCAGCGTGGAGTCGGTGCAGGCGGGCCGCACGAAGGTGCGGCTCACACAGGCCTATCCGCCGGAGGTCAACCACGAAGGCTGGCCCAAGATCGTGCGGAGCCTCGCAGAGCGGGGCGGCTTCTCGATTCAGGACATCGACATGGCCATCTTCACGCAGGTGCGGCTGCCATCGATATTCCTCGTCATGGAGACGTTGGGCCTCCCAATCGAGAAGACCCACTGGATCATGGAGGAGTACGGATACACCGGCTCCGCCTGCATTCCTATGTGCTTCGACGATGCCATAAGAAAAGGCAAGATCAAGTCGGGCGACCTCGTGGTGCTCGTGGGGTCAGGTGTTGGTTACAACCAGGCGGGTGTTGCGCTCCACATGAAGTGATGTCTGGCGAGAAAGCGATCTCTGGCGAGGCAGTGTCATCCATCTGTAAAGGAGGGCGCACTGTGAGGCAGGCTGTGATCGTCAGCGCGGTCAGGACGGCGATAGGAACTTTCGGTGGGACCTTGGCCGAGGTCCCCGCGTGGGAGCTTGGCGCGGTGGTCATCGAGGAGGCGCTCAGGCGCGCGCGCGTTGCACCCTCGGACGTCGACGAGGTCATAATGGGCAACATCCTGCAGGCGGGACAAGGCCAGAATCCGGCGAGACAGGCCGCGATCAAGGCCGGAGTGCCCGTCGAGGTCCCTTCGATGACCATCAACAAGGTGTGCGGCTCCGGCCTCAAGGCTGTCATCCTCGCCGCGCAGGCCGTGATGCTCGGCGATGCGGACGTCGTCGTGGCCGGCGGCATGGAGAACATGAACCAGGCCCCTTACCTGCTTACGCGAGCAAGGACAGGGTACCGCATGGGCCATGGCGAGCTTACCGACAGCATGATAAGGGATGGCCTGTGGTGCGCCATCACCGATGTGCACATGGGGGTCACCGCGGAGAACCTCGCCGAGAAATACGGCATCTCCAGGCGCGAACAGGACGAGTTCGCGTTGCGCAGCCAAGAGAGGGCCCAGAGAGCCATCACAGAGGGACGGTTTGACGAAGAGATCGTCCCGGTGGAGGTCCGGGCGAGGAAGGGCGAGGTCGTGAGGTTCGCCCGCGACGAACACCCGCGCTTCGGAACCACCATCGAGAAGCTGGCTGCCCTGCGGCCCGCCTTCAAGAAAGACGGTACCGTGACCGCAGGAAACGCCTCCGGCATCAACGACGGTGCAGCCGCCGTCGTGGTGATGTCGCAAGAGGAAGCGGTGTCTCGCGGCCTCGAGCCGATGGCGACCATCGTAAGCTACGCGTCGGTGGGTGTCGAGCCGTCGGAGATGGGGCTGGGACCTGTGCCAGCCACGCGAAAGGCGCTCGCCAAAGCTGGGCTCGTCCTCGATCAGATCGACCTCATCGAGGCGAACGAGGCTTTCGCCGCGCAGTCCCTGGCAGTTGGTCGGGAGCTCGGCTGGGATCCGGAGAAGGTCAACGTGAACGGCGGTGCGATTGCGTTAGGGCATCCGATAGGCGCGAGCGGTGCCAGGATCCTGGTGACTTTGCTTCATGAGATGAAGAGGACGGCCGCGCGGCTTGGCCTCGCCACCCTTTGCGTGGGCGGCGGCATGGGACTGGCAGCTGTGGTCCGGCGGGGTGCCAACGTCGCCATGTGATCCTTCGCGGCGACCGCGACCGGCACGTGGCGACCGACACGCCCCCGGGTCCCGTTCGGGGCACCGGGGCACGCCGCGCGGCGGCCGGCGCGTGGTCGATGTCCGAGCCCGAGGGCGGCACCACTGCTGCTGCGGCATCTTGCGTGGCCCAACATATGAGAGTAGGAGAGCGCACGGATGGCAAGAGAGATCGTGATCGCGTCCTTCATAGTGAGGTTTGTGAGGCTCGGCGGGACCGAGGCCGATGACGCCCAGTGTTCGCCAGCTCTCAGGATCTCCGTTAAGAACATCCAGAGCGGCTACGAACGGCGATTTGCGCGCATGGACGAAGCTGTCGAGTTCATTCGCGATGAGATTGACCTGCTCGAGCAGGAGTAGGGGTTGGTGGTACCATGTTGGGCCAGCAGATCGTGAGCGGGCTTGCGGCAGGGTGCCTGTACGCCTTGGCTGCGCTAGGTCTCGTGTTGGTCTACCGAACCATGGACATAGTGAACTTCGCCCACGGCGAGATGGCCATGGTCTCGACGTTTGTTGCATACACTCTCCTCGCTCGCGCGGGCCTGCCGTATGCGGTCGCGGCGCTCGGAGCGCTCGCTTTCGCGGCGATCTTCGGGATGCTGGTAGAGCGAGTGTTCCTGAGGCCCATCCAGAACGGCCCGCTCATTAGCATGATGATAATGACCCTCGGTCTTTTCATGGTTTTCAACGGCGCGGCAGGATGGGTATGGGGGTTCGACCCCGTGAGCTTCCCATACGCCGTGAAGGGGCGGCCGTTCGTTTTGGGCGGGATCATCATCACCCGCGACAGCCTTCTTGTGCTCGCTGTGACTTGCGCGATGGCCCTGGGACTGTACCTCGTGCTCAGGTTCACCATGGCTGGGATAGCAATAAGGGCCACGAGTCAGAACGCCAGGGCAGCGAGGCTCATGGGCGTGCCCGTGCCGCGTGTGTACTCGCTCACGTGGGGAATGAGCTCGGTGCTCGGCGCGGTGGCGGGGATCCTGATCGCTCCGACCACGTTCCTGAGCCCCAACATGATGGCTGAGGTGCAGATCAAGGCGTTCACCGCGGCCGTGCTCGGCGGGTTTTCGAGCCTGCCCGGCGCGGTCGTGGGAGGTCTTCTGCTCGGAGTGCTGGAGAACATCGTTGCAGGGTACATCTCTACGCAGCTCAAGAGCACGTTCGCCTTCGCGTTGATAGTCGCGGTGCTCTGCGTCCGCCCGAGCGGGATACTCGGAACACCCCCCAAGAGGAAGGTGTAAGCACAGTGGGTGTGAGCTCGTCGAACAAGCAGAAGGACGCTTCAGCCACAAGTCCAGGCCGCGCCGCCGACGGTGGGGGTGGCGTTGCGCGGGCCACGATGCGCGCAGTGTCAACGCCAGCGGGGCGCTTGGCCGTCTGGGTGGTGGCGCTCGTTGCCCTCCCGCTCGTAACAGTGGCGCTGGGCAGGGCTTATGTGGTCTATCTCTATGATCTCGTGATGGTCAATATCATACTTGCTCTGGGGCTCAATATCCTGACCGGTTTCACTGGGCAGATATCCATTGGACATGCGGGATTCATGGCCATCGGTGCATATGCCTCGGCGATGCTCACCGGCCGGTTGGGCGTGCCGTTCGTGATAGCCATGCCCGTCGCCGCGCTCCTTACCGCCGCCGTTGGTTTCGGCCTGGGCATCCCCGCGCTCCGGCTTCACGGCCATTATCTCGCCATTGCAACGCTGGGGTTTGGGGTCGCGGTAAGCCAGCTATTCGCCGTGTGGGAAGGGTTCACCGGTGGTTACCAGGGGATGAAAGCTCCGGCGGCGTCGCTGTTCGGCTTTGGCTTCAACACAGACCTGCGTTACTATTACCTGGCGCTGGCCATCACCTGGCTTATGCTGGCGGCGGCGCGGAACATGCTCCGGACGAGGCCGGGAAGGGCCCTCATGGCTGTGCGCGACAGCGAGATCGCAGCCCAGGCCATGGGGGTTAACCTGGCCAAGTACAAGACGGCCGCATTCGCCATAAGCGCGTTCTACGCAGGAGTCGCTGGCAGCCTTTACGCCCACCTGGTCAAGTTCATCAGCCCGTTCGACTTCAACCTGAGCGTGTCGCTCACGCTCCTTGCGTCGATAGTCGTGGGCGGGCTGGGAAGTCTTCCCGGGTCGGTGCTAGGAGCCGTGTTCATGACGCTGCTGCCGCATGTTTTCAGCAGGGTGAAGAACCTGCCTCTGGTGCTCACGGGGATTTCGCTCATCGTGGTGGTCCTCTTTCTTCCGCACGGTCTCGTAAGCTTGCCGTGGAGGCTCTTGCCAGCTTGGTCCTGGCTGAAGGCGAGGCTAGGGATGAGAAGGGGTTTCGGGGCGAGGGGGTCGGCCAAACGTGGCGCTGCTTGAACTCGAGGGTGTGACCGTGAGATTCGGAGGTCTCGTTGCGGTAAATGATCTGAGCTTTACGGTGGAGGACGGAGCGATCCATGGTCTCATCGGTCCGAACGGCGCCGGGAAGAGCACGGTGTTCAATTGCATCAGCAGGTTCACTAAGCCTGCTGCGGGCGTCATCCGGTTCGCGGGCAGGGAGCTTGCGTGTGAGCCGCACGAGGTTGTCCTTAGAGGGATCAGCAGGACGTTTCAGAACGTTGAGCTCTTCCGGGGGCAGACCGTCATAGATAACGTGCTCCTCGGGCTCCACACAATTGGGTCTGTGGATTTCGTGCGCGGGGCGTTCCTGGGCCCGCGGGCACGTCACGAAGAGGCGGGTCTCCGGGAGAGGGCGGCGGAGATCCTCCGGATGCTGGGCATCGCCGAGTACGGCCCTAGGCTTGCGTACGGCCTGCCGTACGGCGTTCAGAAGCTGGTCGAACTCGCACGCACACTGGTATCGCGGCCAAGGCTCCTTCTGCTGGACGAACCCGTGGCGGGCATGAACTCTACGGAACGTGCCGAGCTCGCCGGCGTAATCAGGAAAGTGCGGGACGACCTTGGGATCACGGTGCTTCTCGTGGAACATGACATGTCCATAGTGATGGGCCTGTGCGACAAGATCACGGTTATGAACTTCGGGAGCAAGATCGCTGAGGGAACGCCTCTCGAGGTTCAGCGCGATCCGCAGGTTATCGAGGCCTACCTCGGGGAGGATGCCCAAAATGCTCCGGCTTTGTGACATCGACGTATACTACGGCTTGGTCCTCGCGCTTCGGCAGGTCTCCATTGACGTATCCGAGGGAGAGATCGTGGCGCTTCTTGGGGCGAACGGAGCTGGCAAGACCACTACTCTCCGGGCGATATCGGGAGTGGTGCGCCCGAGGCGGGGTAGGATCGAGTTCGTGGGCGAGCGTATCGACGGCTTCGCACCAGAGCGCATAGTCCAAATGGGGATCGTGCAGGCACCCGAGGGACGCCAGATCTTCCCTGAACTGTCCGTCAAGGAGAACCTTCTGATAGGAACCTACGCGCGGCGCGACCGGAAGGCGGTCGCTCAGGACTTCGACAGGGTGTACACGCATTTCCCCGTGCTCAAGGAGAGGGAGCGTCAGCCGGCCGGCACGCTCTCCGGCGGCGAGCAGCAGATGCTTGCCATCGGCCGGGCCCTTATGGCCCGGCCCAAGGTGCTTCTCCTCGATGAGCCGTCTCTCGGGCTCGCGCCGATCATGACAAGGCAGATATTCGATATCATAAGGACGCTCAACGCGGAAGGGACGACCATCCTCTTGGTCGAGCAGAACGCCCGCCTCGCGCTCGGCGTTTCGACAAGGGCTTATATCCTCGAGACTGGGCGAATCGTTCTCTCGGGTCAGAGCGAAAGCCTTTTGAAGAGCGAGGAGGTGAAACGTTCGTACCTCGGAGCCGGTGCCGCGCACGCTTGAATTACGAGCATCACGAGCATCGATTAGTATGAATCCAGAATCGGGAGGCGAGGATGACGTGAGAAGGTGCACTTTGCTGGTGGGGACGTTCTTGACGCTTGCGCTCGTCGCGAGCTTCGCCGGGACCTTTGCCTCGGCCGGAGCGGCGCAGGTGCCCGGGGTGACCGATGATCAGGTGCTCATCGGAACCTTCCAAGACCAGTCCGGGCCCGCCGCGGTGGTCGGCATCAACATGCGCAAGGGCATGGAGGCTTATCTCAACTGGGTCAACTCCCTTGGGGGGATAAACGGTCGCAAGATCAAGCTCATCGTGGAGGACGACGGGTTCCAGGCGTCGCGGAGCATGGCCGCGGTGAAGAAGCTGGTTGAGCAAGACAAGGTGTTCGCCTTGGTGGGTACCCTCGGGACTCCTGGCGTGGTGGCAACGATCGACTACATCATGGAGAAGCAAGTTCCGTCAGTGTACCAGGGAACCGGCGTGAGTGTTCTGGCGTTCCCGCCGAAGAAGTACTTCTTCCCGGTACAGCCCAACTACATCAGCGAAGGCCGCATCATCGCCCAGTACGTCGTGGAGAACCTGAAGATGAAGAGGATCGCCGTGGCCTGTGAGCAAACGGACATTGGTTCCGAGGGCCTTCGGGGCGTGAAGGAACAGCTCGTGACATACGGAATCGAGCCTGTGGCTGTCGTGAACTTCGGCGCGGCCGACGTGGATTTCAGCTCCCAGGTGCTCAAGCTGATTCAGGCGAAGCCGGAGGCGGTCATCATCTACTCCACTATCAAACCGTGCGCGGGCTTCCTGAAACAGGCTGCGACCATGGGCCTTTCGGCCCAGTTCCTCACGACGTACGTGAACGCGGACCCTGTCCAAATGCCGAGCCTCGCTGGGGAAGCCTGCGTTGGGCTCATCGCACCCGGGTGGGTGCCTGTCCTGGGCACGGACCCAGATTCCCAAAAGTACCTTGAGATCTATCAAAAGAGCTTCCCGAACGAGATGCCGAGCGCCTTCGCAGCCGCGGGCTTCATCGCCGCCGAGGTGTTCTGCGAGGGCTTGAGGCGGGCCGGGAGCGACGTCACCCGTGACAAGCTTATCGCCGCGCTTGAGACGCTGAAGGATTGGAACGGCATAATGGCTAAGGGCATAACGTACACACCGCAGTGGCGGTCCGGGAAGAGCTCGATGTACTTCATGAGGTTCGAGAAGCCCAAATTCGAGGAGGACTCCGTGAAGGTCATCTCTGACTGGGTCAAGCTCAAGATCTGACGGGAAGGTGGCGGTTTCGACTCGTCGAGTCACCGTCCTTCCATCGCACCATCCTCTTGCACCATCGGTTCAGGACAGTGCAGGGCCGGGCGCCGCACGCAGGCGGCGTCCGGCCCTGCCCGCGTCAACAATGGCTCGCGTTGTATTTGCATTGGAGGTTGCGTGTCTTCGGGCCGGCTCGCCGAGGGGCGGACCGGAAATTCCGCGTTGCGGACCAGGGGTGGCCATAGTATAATTGTAATGGCACACAAGCCGGTATGGAAACACTGTGCTTGCAGGCCTGTGGAGAGATGTGCCGATTGTGAAACGCAGCACATATCAGGGGGGATGAGAGTGTAGGGCGTGGGGGCGGTTGTGAAAGTCGTCGTTTTCACAAACCAGAAAGGAGATGTAACGACAGTGAGGAAAGCTTGGGTGTTATTGGCAGTTGCGATAGCGGTAGTCGCCTTGGCGAGCGCCGTGACGCTCGGGGCTGAGGCGCCGGCGTACAAGGACGGGTCGTACATAGGCTATGTCGCGAACGATCGCGGCGATGTCGTCATCGAGGTCGTGATCCAGTTCGGGCGCATAGTCGATGTCAACATGATAAACCCGGACAAGCCTCAATCGTACAAACATGAGCCGGCAAAGGCCTTGTTCCGGGAATATCCCCTCATGGTTGTAAAGAACCAAAAGGCCGCGATAGACGCTGTGAGCGGCGCGACTCAGTCGCGCAACGACTACATGAAGGCGACGCAGATGGCTCTTGACATAGCGAGCGGCAAGTACAAAGGGAACGTGTTCTACGGGCTTGCCAAAAACCCAGTGAATGGCAACACTCTTCTTGCGGTGACCGTGGCGGGTAAGAAGGTCACAAAGGTTGAGTTCATAACGAAGAAGTCCGATTATGACACCCTCATGCCGGCGAAGGGCGCGGACTACGGTTCCAAGGCCGCGAAGGAGTTCTTCGACAAGTTTCCGGAACTCGCTGTGAAGGCGCAAACGGACCTGAAGAAGATCGATGCCATAAGCGGTGCTACCCACAGCTACCACGAGTACCTCTACGCATACGAGAACGCGCTGAAGCAGGCTGGCTTGCTCTGAGCGGCCGTTGCTCAAGGTCGCTAAAAGAGGGCTGGCGTTGCAAGAACTAAGCACGACGCAGGCAGGCGCGCAGAAGGCCGGGCGCCCCTCCTAGAGCGGGGGCGGCGCCCGGCCTTCTGCGCGCATCGTCCATGTGTCCTCCATCCATTCTCCATCCGTTCGCCGTCCTGTGCTCCCATGAGACTGAGACCGGTGTTCGCACGCGCTCACGACGGGTGGTCCCCTGGTCCACAGGGGGTCGGAACACGGAATGGGAATGGGGTCCGGAGGTTACGGGATGACGAGCCTCTGGCCGACCCAGAGAACGTTGGCGTCAGTGATGCCGTTCGCCTCCATGATCGCCTGCACAGGGGCGTTGTACCTCAGCGCGATCTGCCAGAGAGTATCGCCCGGCTCGACGATGTGCACCGTGCCTTGGGAAGCCGCGCGCGACCCGCAATTCGCGCTTTGGCCTGGGACCGCCCAAGGGTCGTTCGGCGTTTGAATGATGATAACCTGGCCCACCCACAGGGCGTTCGCGTCTACGGTCGGGTTGAGCTCAATGAGCCTGTAGAGAGCGACGCCGTTCTTCACGGAGATCGCCCAAAGAGTGTCCCCGGGTTGCACGTAGTAGACTTGCCCAGGCCGCACCGGCGTCGTGGTGACGGGAGCCTGGGGCTGTGCTGCGGGTTCACCCCGCCACGTGGCCAGGGCCGGCCCGTACGGGCCGAGGTACTGGAAGGAGATCGAGGCCTGACGCGCGACCGCGTTTGCTTCATCGGCAGATGTGATCTCGCGTACGGAATTGACCGTCCATATCATGCCGGGGCCGGGTCCGAAAGGCTGAATGAGCTGCACGATATAGGCCCGCCCGGAGTGCTCCACGAGCACCTGAGCCTCACCAGTTCCCGAGTTCCTCCCGACGTCGACCTTCGATACCAGGGTGTACTTATCCTGCGCCGGGTCGAACCCGAGGCTTGCGCCTTCGAGACGGGCCACCTGAACCGGATCCAGCCTCCAGGTATCCTGCCCGTTGTTCACGCGCAGTTGCGCCTGGTACAAGTTCTGCCAGTCAAGGTTTACCGGACCGACTGCAACCTCGGCGGGCGCCTGGGCGGTCGTTCCGCGGTAGTACGCCTGGTTGCTCTGCCCCGCCCGGAACGAGGGGTGGGCGAGCAAGCCACGCGTGGACTGCTGCTCACCTTGTGCCGCCGCCCATGTCATCGCCGGCAACGCCAGCGCGGCGAGGATGGCGAGCCCCAGAACCAGCGAGTGTCGTACGATGTGACGCAAGACACCTCTCCTCCTTTGGAAGGAATGTTGGATGGGAGGCATCGGATGTGTCGATGTCCCGATCCCTTGAGCCATGATACATGGGCGGGCCTGGGTTGTCACCCTTCAGATCTTCCCATCTTAAGAGCTGGTTGCCAGGCACAGCGTGTGGCATCGCGCATTGTGGGCACGCGCCGCGCCCCGTC
The DNA here is from genome assembly GCA_012842395.1 of Bacillota bacterium. NCBI lineage: Bacteria > Bacillati > Bacillota > Bacillota bacterium. The sequence continues at coordinate 227,277 of DUSX01000017.1, read as the reverse complement.
CGTGACCAGCCGCATAGTCCGGGCGCGGCTTTGTCCCTGGCCCGGCGGGGCGGGGGCGGGCCGACCGACGGCGGGCTGGGGGCTGGTGCGGGCGGGACTGTGTGCAGTGGGAAGGGAATGTGGTATTATGGTATAGCCAAGGAGAGTGTTGCGGGAGGGAGGAGCGTGTTGACGCTAAAAGACGTCCAAGGGAATGCCAATTTCCGGTTGCTCATAAGCAAGGCCAACGAGTACTTGTCGCTGCTCGGTTACACCGAACACGGACTGCGCCACGTGACGTACGTGTCCACGATGACGGCGTACATTCTGAGGAGCTTAGGATACGACGAGAGGACGGTCGAGCTCGGAGCCATCTCAGGTTATCTGCATGACATCGGGAACATGCACAATCGGAAGTACCACGGGCCCACCGGCGCGAACATCGTGTTCACGGAGCTTCGCATGCTGGGAATGCCGCTGGACGAGATCTGCACGATCACGACGGCCATAGCCAACCACGAAGAGGAGATAGGCATCCCCGTGAGCCCAGTGTCGGCGGCGCTCATCATCGCCGATAAGAGCGACGCTCACCGAACCCGGGTAAGGATGAGGCGGGCGCATGACATCCACGACAGGGTCAACCTCGCCATAACCGATTCAGCCTTGACGGTGGATAGCAAACGCAAGACCATTACGCTGGATATATCCTTTGATACTACCGAGTGCCAGATCATGGATTATTTCGAGATATACCTGACTCGCATGGAGATGTGCAAGCAAGCGGCCTCGCTTCTGGGCTGCAGGTTCAGGCTGGTCATAAACGGGCTCGAACTCCTCGGACAAGTGCAGCCCAAGGCGCCTACGGAGGCCGCCCCGCAGATAGCCTCGTCTCAGGCGGGTGCCTAGGGTCACGTTTTCTCAACCTTCCGCTTCCGCGTGCCCGGTGCGAGTGCCTGACATGCCGGGTGCTCGTCTGCATCGGAATGCGGGGAACCCACAGCGCTCTCCCCCGAGCTGCGGGTCGGCACTCAGCTGGAGCGGTACACGGCGCTCACCAAGATGTCGGTGAGGATGTCCTTGCCGGCTCCATCGGGAAGGGAAGCAAGGCAGCGCTTGGCTCGGGCGGCGCACCTCTCGGCGGTTCGTGACGCCCGCCGGAGGGCGCCCGATTCTCGCACGATCGCGATGACGCGCTCGCGAGCCGCGTCCCAGGCCGCGTCGCGCGCGCTGTCGCCGGCGGCGTTCCCGTTCCGGCTCCCACAAGGCTCGTTTTCGCAGCCGGAGGAGCCGGGAGAAGCGCCGTTCACATCCAGGCCGTTCAAGAGATTTCGCAGTTCATTGGACCACTTGGCGCTTTCCAGCGCGTATATGACCGGCAGCGTGTATACGCCGCAGGCGATGTCGTGCCCGGCAGGCTTTCCAGTGGTCGCGCTGTCCTGGGAGAAATCCAGGATGTCGTCGGCGATCTGAAACGCGACTCCGAGGTGGAGCCCGAAGCGGCGAAGCGCGTCCGCGGTGCTCCTCGGCGCTTCCGCGACGAGGGCGCCCGCGTAGCAGCTTAGGGCGAAGAGCATAGCGGTCTTTTGGCGGATCCGCCGCAGATACTGGCCGAAGGACACGGCCACGTTGCGCCTGCTCTCGTACTGCTCGATCTCTCCCTCGCAGACCTCCTGGACGGCCCTGGCTACGGAGGACAGCATTTCGTGGCTCGCGTACTCCGACAGTATGCGAAAGGCCCTGGTGAAGAGATAATCTCCTGTGAAGACCGCTACATCAGGTCCGTAGCGTGCGTGAACGGTTTTCACTCCTCTTCTGGTATCCGCGCCGTCGATGATATCGTCGTGAATCAGCGTTGCCATGTGGACGATTTCGATGGCCGAGGCGACCGGCACGAGCTTGGAAAGGTCGGCTTCGCCGAACATCCCCGATGCCAGAACGAGCGCGGGACGAACGCGCTTCCCGCCTGCCCTGAGGAGAGACATCACCGCGTCCGAAATGAGGCTGTGGCCGGTGGATAGCTGCTCTTCGAGGTAGGCCTCGACCTTTTTCAAGCTTTCGGCAAGCAAAGGATGAGACGACCACCCGGATACCAAAGGTTTGCCCATCGGTTTTCTCCATCTCCTGTCGCGCCCGGCTTCAGGGAAGCCTTGGGACCTCATGTGCCCGCGCGTCGTCCGGCCACCCGGCATCGGCCGACTGCGCGACGGCTTTCGGCAGAAATCTCAGGACGTACCCAGCGGCAATTCCGACGAAGTACCCCGTAGCGACCCCGGCCAACAGGAGCACGGGCAGGTAAGCGTACACGCCCATGGTGCCCACGACGATTCCAGCCACAAGGAGCTGGCCGATATTGTGGGATATGGCTCCCAGGACGCTCACGCCGACGAGACCAAACACCCCGCTGAAGCGCTTGTACGCGACGGACATCACTACGGTCGCGAGCATGCCTCCGACGACGCTGAACGCGAAGTTCGTGAGTGCGCCAGAGAGGAGCGACCCGAGAAAGGTCCGCAGGGCCACCACGATGAAGGCGTCATACGTTCCTGAAAGGACGATCACGAGGAGTGTGACTATGTTTGCGAGGCCCAGCTTAGCCCCGGGGACCATGAAGGGCACTGGGATGAAGCTCTCTGTTATGTGGAGCACGAGGGCGAGTGCCGTATAGATAGATATGTGTGTCAATCTCCGTGTTCTCGTCATCCCGCATGGAAGCCGCACGCGGCGCCGGGATGACCCGGCGCCCGCGCGGAAACCCATTTTCCTCCTTCCGGCCCTCCGGCGGTCTCACGTCCGCAATCACATGGCAACTCATGATTCAATACGCGATACCATCGAGCGCAGGCTTGGAAGCGCCCGCCGAACCCTGGATCTTCACTACCGCCCTATTGGGGAGACACACGATGATCTCCCCAGGGTGCTCTATCCAGCCGGTCTTGACGCACACTTTGTCCGGGCAATCCGATGAACGGACCCTCGCGCGCCCGTCGTCGGCGATCTCGACGACAACGGTATGACCGCCGGGCGCGTGAACGTCCACGGTCGCGACCCCTTTCACTTGTGAGAAAGGCACCGTGCGGAAATGCCGGTTATCGACCTCTATCACTACCTCTCGCCCGGCCCGAGCGACCCCTTGCCAGGCCCGGCCAAGTGTTCGCCCCGCCAGGATGCCGGCGGCCGCGCCCACGATGACGAGCGCAAGGATGAGGTCAGCCTTCCTGAACGTTTTCAAGCCCATAGAACTTGACCGCCCATCCCTTGTTGACTTCTATGACTCCGCGAAGGCCCGGGGACGCGATTACCTGCCGGTCCTCGGTGACGATCACGGCTTCGAGTCCCGGGAGACCCGCGATGAGCTTCATCCCTTCAGACGGCCCCAGGAGGAACACCGTGGTGGATAGGGCATCCGCGTCCACCGCACGGCGAGCCAGGACCGTCGCGCTCACGATGCCTGTCTCGGCCGGGTATCCCGTGTCCGGGTCGATTATGTGGTGGTAGCGCCTTCCGTATTTCTCGAAGAAACGTTCATAGGTACCGGATGATACCACCGCTGTGTCGCGCACAGGCACGACCGCGAAGGTGGCGCCGCGCTCCTTCCACGGATCTTGTATTCCCACTCTCCAAGGCGAGCCGTCAGGCTTCGACCCGACCACCAGGATGTTCCCGCCGAGGTCGATGAACGCGCTCCTCACTCCGCGTTTTACCAGCGTCTCGGCGGCCTCGTCAGCAGCGAAGCCTTTCGCGATCGCCCCGAGATCGATGGCCATGCCGGGCTTCTTGAGGCGCACGGTGCTGGCTGACTCGTCCAGTTCTACGCTCCTGTAATCGACCAGCGACTTTGCCGCTTCGATCTCGCTTGGCGCAGGCACCCTCGCGTGGTCGGTGCCGATACCCCACAGTTCGACCAGCGGGCCTATCGCCACGTCGAACTTTCCGCCGCTTAAGTCGCCGTATTCAATGGCCTTCTTCACCACATACAGTGTATCCTCGGCTACCTTGGTTGGCAAGCGTCCCGACTCGCGGTTCACCGCCGCGACGTCGCTGGACGGGACATTCACGCTCATTAGTGCCTCGACTTCCCTGATGCGGGCCATAGCCTCTTCAACCGCTTCGTCCGCAGGCCCGCCCGAGGCGTACGCCCGCACTTGGACGAGGGTCCCCAGGGCGAAGCCGGTCCGGGCCGATGCGCTTGGCTTGCCGCCATCGAAACCCTGGCAGCCTCCGACCGCCACGGCCGCCGCCAGCAGGACTATGAGAGCTATGATGCCACGGACCGCCCGCAGGACCGTAGCCGGACGTGCAACCGATGGAACCGGTGGACGGCGCTCAACGTTCAGGCCCGTCCGGGCGGCACCGCCGGCATTGCGGGCGTCCGCGCATGTAGGGGCGTCTAGGCGCGTGTTTATCTTTGTGCTCGTTTTCACGTTCACAGTCACAATCGTACGCCGTCCTTGCTCTACCGTTCAGGACGCAGCCTTAAACGAGAGGCCCTCGGGCTATGAGGGGCCATGAGCTGCGCCGGACCGCCGTGCGCCGCAAGCTGTCGAAACGCCCTGCCGGAACACTGTGATTGTACCATTGTCTGGCGAAACTGTCTATGGTATAGTTGAAACAGCGCAAGCGAGACTGGAGCGACAAGCCGGGCTCCAAGGGAGCGCGGCGAAACTTTAAATAGCTAGGGCGGCGTGTGTGATAGTCGTCACAATCACAAATGGGTGGCTGGGCGGCTGTGGGCAAGGCCCGGGGGAGCCGTCCGGCCGGCCGGGAAAAGAACGCGTGGGAGGAATGGTGGATGGCGGACAAAAAGAGGGTGGTCATTCTCGGAGCGGGGTACGGGGGGATTCATGCGGCCAAGACCTTGCAGAAGATGCTTGGACGCGACGAAGCCGAGATCACGCTCATCGACAAGAACGACCGGCATATACTCCTGACCGAACTCCACGAGGTCGCAGGGGCCCGCGTCCATGAAGACAGCGTGCAGATCCCTCTTGCCGACATCTTCGGGAGGAGCAGGGTCAGGGTCGTGCAGGATCTCATCACCGGGATCGACCTCGAGAGGAAGGTGCTCACATCGGAGTCGGCGGAGTATCCCTACGATTATCTCATCCTGGCGTGCGGCAGCGAACCGGAGTTTTACGGCATTCCAGGGATGGCCGAGAACGCCTTGACCCTATGGTCTCTGGAGGATGCCCGGCGGATAAGGGCACACGTGCGCCGCATGTTCGAGCTTGCGTCCGCTGAGAGTGACCCGGTCAAACGCCAGGAGTTGCTCACGTTCGTAGTTGGAGGCGGTGGCTTCACCGGCGTCGAGATGGCGGGGGAGCTCGCGGAGTGGGTGCCTGACCTCTGCCGGGAGTTTGGCATCTCGCGTTTTTCGGTAACCGTGTACGTTGTCGAGGCGTTGCCGCGCATCTTGCCGACGCTTGCCGAGAACCTCGCATGCAGGGCGGCCGAGGTCATGCGAGCGAAGGGCATCACCGTGCTCACGAATTCCCCGATAGTGGAAGTGAAGCCAGACGAGCTTACGCTGAAGTCCGGCGCAAAGATACGCACGCGCACGGTCATCTGGACGGGCGGGGTCCGGACCACGACGTTTCTTCAGGATAAGGGCTTCAACTGCAAGAAGCGCGGGCGCCTCGTGGTTAACGAATACCTGCAGGTAGATGGCCACAGCGACGTGTACGCCGTAGGTGACAACTGCCTCTTTGTGGACGAGAAAGGCGAGCTTCCCGCGCTTGTCGAGTCGGCCCTTCAGGGAGGGGCGTGCGCCGCCCGGAACATAGCCGCGGACATCAAGGGGGCGCCTAAGCGCAAGTTCCGGCCCCACCTGCACGGCGTGATGGTCTCGATTGGCAGCCATTACTCCGTGGCAGACCTCATGGGCATCTCACTGTGGAGCTATCCTGCGACCGTCATGAAGCACTTGGTGAACCTCCACTACCAGTGGGGGGTTGGAGGCCTACGGGTCATACTCAAGTATCTGAGACACGAGATGATAAACGCGAGAGGGGTGCTTTCCGGTCTCATGAAGCACGCAAACGTCAAGGTCAGCCTCGCCTGGCTGGTGATCCTGAGGGTGTTCCTCGGGTACGAGTGGCTTTTGTCTGGAATCGGCAAGATTCGCGAGGGGTTTCTTGTCTCCGGCGACAAGCTTGTGTCGGGATCTTCGCTGATGCCGATGGGCCCGGGGACGCCTGGATGGTACAGGTGGTTCATGGAGACGTTTGTCTTCCCGCATGCCCTCTTCTTCCAGTGGGTCGTGACCCTCACCGAGCTCGCGCTTGGGCTCGCCCTCATATTTGGCTTGTTCACGACCCTTGCGGCGCTAGGGTCCATATTCATGAACGTGAACTTCGCCCTCTCTGGGGCCGGCGGTGACATCTGGTTCGTGATGGTTTCCATAGCGATGCTCGCCGGAGCCGGAAGGGCGTTCGGGCTTGACTATTACGTGATGCCGTTCCTCGGAGAGGTCGTGAAGGGGGCGCTCCCGAAATCCTGGGTTTCGCACGGCAGGCAGGCAGCGTCGGCTGGCGGGACGAAGTGATTCTCGGAAGGACCTTCGCACCTCCACCTAACACTGGCCGCAACGCCATGAGAGCACCGTAAGCGCAGAGCTGGGGTACGAAACGTGTGCCTGGTGCCCGCCTCTTCTCACGGGGCACCAGGCACACCGAGCCTTTTTCGGGCAGAACGGACGACGTGGAAGGGACTCTATGCGCCCGCCGCATCACGCGCCTTCAGCGATCCTGACGGAGACGTAGCCTCGCCGTCCTGTTTGGCCTTCTCCTTGTAGTCAGCGCTGCGATTGTCGGTTGTGTAGAACCCAGAGCCTTTGAAGATGATGCTCACGTTTCTGCTGATGAGCCGCCTGACCGGGCCGCCACAGGTGGGACAGCGGGAGAGGGGCTCATCCGACATGCGCTGGAGTTCCTCGAAACGGCCGCACTTCTCACAGTAGTACTCATACGTAGGCATGTCGAGATAATCCCTCCTTTAGAAAACTCGGCGCATCGTGGGCGCCCTCTAGGGGACGGAGCGCCGCGTATCCCGCGCCAATTACGTACTATACGCCGCTCCTTGGCTCGTGTCAATAACGCCCCTTCGACCCGGCTCGCTGGCGTCCTTGAATCCATGGGGGGCCCGGAATCATTTCCTCGCGCTTCTCCCGCCGGATGCATTTGTGAAGCGTACCACAAAGTGCTACAATGTACCAGGGGCGGCCTGCGGCGGCCTGATGGGGTGCAGCACGGGTGCATCGGTTTTGCCCTACCAACCCCGTTCATGGTGTATTCATCCACGGTTTCATGGGCGTCTTCACGAGCTCGACCAACCTTGGGCGTTGAAGGGAGCGCGGTGTCTGGTGTCAGGCGAGCGGGTAAGGGCCGCGAGAAAGGCAAAAGGGCTTACGCTCGTTGAGCTTGCCTCGAAGGCGGGGCTTTCCTATTCGTACCTGAGCGAGATAGAGCGCGGTGCCAAGACCCCATCCCTGGAGGCGCTCACACGGCTTGCGGATGCGCTCGGCCTGAGCAGGTCCGAGGTCATCGGGATCTCCGAAGACCAGGGGCATCATGGCATCGGGCTCGGTGACAGGCTGCGTCTCGCCCGCGAGGACAGGGGCATGACCCTGAAGGAAGTCGCGTCTGCGGCTGGCATATCCAGCACGTATCTGAGCGAGATAGAGCGCGGAAACGTGCGGCCTGCCGTGTCCGTCCTGAAGAAGCTCGCGCGCGTGCTGCGCGTTCCGCTGTCTGTCGTCATGTCGCCCAGCGAGCGCAACGGCCTCCTCGGCGAAAAGCTCAGGAGGCTGAGGGACAAACTCGGCATGACTCAGGCCGAGGTGGCCGCGAAGGCCGGGGTTTCGGCTGCGCTTATCGGCCAAATCGAGCTGGGACGCGTCTCGCCCTCGCTGAAGACAGTGAACAAGATAGCTTCAGCCCTTGGCGTGTCCCCCTGCTACTTGGTGCTGGACAGCGAGGGCGCCGAGGAGCTCCTTCCGGGGATGAGCAAAGATCTCCGGACCGTGCTGCAGGACCCCAATGTCCAGATGCTTTTGAGCGCTGTATGCACCATGAGCGAGCGCGAGATCCGGTTCGTTTTCGAGATGATCGCCCTGCTCAAGAGGTCCGGGCTTGGCTCGGCGTGAATCGTGGCTCTGCGTAAGGCGCGGCAGGCCCGCTCGTGCGGCAGCAGGCAGCGGACAGAGCTGGGGCCTACAGCGTTCTGACAACTGCTGCGAGACGCCGGCCGGTCCGGCCTTTTCCTACTCTCCCAGGTAAGCCTTGCGAACGGCCTCGTTCTCCAAAAGCTCCGGTCCGGGACCCTCCATCGTGATTGCCCCAGTTTCCAGCACGTACGCGTAGTCGGCTAGTTTTAGGGCAGCCTTGGCGTTCTGCTCTATCAGGAGGATCGTGCACCCCTCGTCGTGTATCCGGGTAAGCGCCTTGAATACCTCGCGCATGAGGACAGGCGCTAGCCCCAGGGACGGCTCGTCGAGGCACAGCAGCCTCGGCCGTGACATGAGAGCCCTGCCCACCGCGAGCATCTGCTGCTCGCCTCCGGAAAGCGTGCCGCCCTTCTGCGAGAAGCGCTCCTTGAGTCTCGGGAAGAGAGTGGTCACCCAGTCCAGGTCCTGTTGTATGCCCGCGGTGTCCTGCCGTGGGTACGCCCCCATCATTAGGTTCTCCAGGACGGTGAGGTTGCGGAATATCTTGCGGCCCTCCGGCACCATCGCTACTCCCGAGCGCACGATGTGGTGGCTCGGCTTTCCGACGATGTTCTGGCCCTTGAGCTCGATGGACCCCCGCCGGGCTTTCACAAGGCCCGTGATGGCGCGCAGGGTGGTGCTCTTGCCGGCCCCGTTCGCGCCTATGAGCGTGACGATCTTGCCCTCGGGCACGTCCATGGAGATCCCCTTGAGCGCGTGAATGCCGCCATAATAAACGTGGAGGTCTCTGATCTTGAGCATGCTACTTCTCCTCCTCGCCCAGGTAGGCCGCTATGACTCTGGGGTTCGACTGGATCTCCTGCGGGGTTCCCTCGGCGATCGAGACTCCATAGTCGATCACGCGTATCCGCTCGCAGATCCCCATCACAAGCCGCATGTCATGTTCGATGAGAAAGATCGTGAGGTTGAAATCGTCCCGGACGCGACAGATGAACTTCATCAGCTGTGTTGTTTCCTCAGGGTTCATGCCCGCCGCTGGCTCATCCAACAGGAGGAGCCGAGGCCTCGTCGCGAGCGCCCGCGCGATCTCGAGGCGGCGCTGCTGGCCGTACGGGAGGCTGCCTGCCTGCTCCCTCGCGAGGTCTGCGAGCCCTACCCGTTCGAGCAGCGCCATTCCGCGCTCGCGCGCGTCCCGGTCTTCCTGGACATAACCCGGCAGTTGGAACGCGGCCGAGAGGAACGAGGACTTCAGCCTCAGGTGTTGCGACACGAGGACGTTGTCGAGCACGGTCAGACCCGTGAAAAGGCGGACGTTTTGGAACGTTCTGGCAATGCCTATTGCGGCTATGAGGTCGGGGCGCCATCCTGTGATGTCTTGTCCTTCGAAGATCACCCGGCCGCTGGTGGGCGAATACTGGCCCGTGATTATGTTGAAGACCGTCGTCTTGCCCGCGCCGTTGGGCCCTATGAGCCCGACGAGCTCGCCCTTTCTGATGTCGAGGGAAAAGTCGTTCACGGCCACGAGCCCGCCGAACTTTATGGTCACGTGATCGAGGGTCAGGACGACTCCGTCTTGCGTTCGCGCTTCCACTCTCGCACCCCCCTGGTAACTCTGAGCACGGACAGAACCCAGTCCCACGATAGCTCGAACTGGCCGAAGAGGCCGCGTCGATAGAAGATCATGAGCAGAACGAGGAGTATTGAGAACACGACCATCCTCATGCCGGGGACGCCCGGGATATGGAGTGACCCGATGTCGATGGGTGCCTCCACAACCCGCAGGAGCTCGGAGACGACGGCGAACCCAAGCCCTGTGACGACCGATCCGGTTATGCTCCCAAGGCCTCCAAGCACGATGATAATGAGCAGGTTGAACGTCATTCCGAAAGTGAACAGGGTCGGGGAGATGGTCGTGATGAGCGAGACCAGAAGGCCGCCAGCCACTCCTCCGAAGAAGCCGCTTGTAACGAAGGCCAGCATCTTGGTTCGGAAAACATTGACTCCCATGGCCTCTGCTGCGATCTCGTCGTCACGTATGGCTTTCATGGCTCGCCCGTAGCTTGAGTTCGCGATATTGCTTACAACCAGCGTCGCCACGACGGCCGCCCCGAAGCACCAGTATACGTTGGCGTACTCGGGTATGCCCTTCATTCCCAGGGGACCGTTGGTCAGCCGAATGAGGTTGTTGGCGAGAACGAAGATTATCTCGCCGAAACCGAACGTGGCTATGGCGAGGTAGTCCCCGCGCAACCTGAACGAGGGGATGCCCACGAGAAGCGCCCCTATCGCTCCCATGACGCCACCCAGCAGGACGGCGAGGCCGAAGAGGTAACCAGGGAACGAAAACGAGTTGAAGGGCCACATGAGAGGCTCGAGGAACCACACGAACTGCTTCTGCTGGAGAGGCAGGATGAGGAGGGCCGTGGTGTACCCCCCGAGCGCCATGAACCCGTTAGGCCCGAGTGAGAATTGGCCCGTAACGCCGTTGACGAGATTGTACGCAACCGCCGCGACCACGTATATCGCGCCTGTGCGTGCCACCCGCAGCGGGAACTCCCCGAGGTGTGTGTCGGCCCACCACAGGGCGAGAAAGAGCACAACTATGAGGGCAAGCGTCAAAACAAGGTGCAGACGTCTTCTCTCCATGTCACACCTTCTCCTTTAGGGGTTCACCAAGGATCCCGGTCGGGCGGAGGAGCAGGAAAACCAGGAGCAACGTGAAGATTATGCCGTCCCGATAGCCTGAAAGGCCAGGCAAGAGCGCGACGGTCATGATCTCGACGAGCCCGATGAGGAAGCCCCCGAGCATTGCTCCGGTGATGTTGCCGATGCCGCCGACCACCGCCGCGGTGAACGCCTTCCATCCGGGGTAGATTCCCATAAGCGGGTTGATCTGTGGGTACTTGCAGGCCCACATTATGCCGCCGGCTGCGGCCAGAGCTGAGCCTATTGCGAAGGTGTATGATATCACCCGGTCCACGTCCACTCCCATCAGCCGGGTCGTCTCGATGTCCGTGGAGACGGACCTCATGGCCATGCCGACTTTGGTGCGGTACACGATGAACAAGAGGAGCGCAAGCAGGGCTAGGCTAAGGATGGGAACCCAGATCGACACACCTGACACGGCGGCGGGCCCGATCTTTATCACCCTCGCCATGATGTCGGGCCTTTGGAAAGCCTTCGGCCGTGCCCCCACGGTCACAAGCCCCAGGTTCTCCAGGAAGAACGAAACCCCCACGGCCGTCATCAGCGCAGATATCCTCGGTGCATTTCTCACGGGACGGTATGCCGCCCTATCAACTATGATTCCGACGAGGGCCGTGAGCACTATGGCGAGGATCGCTGATACGCCCCATGGCAGCCGGAATATGGCCACCAGGAAGAACGCGAAGTACGCGCCCACCATGAAGATATCGCTGTGAGCGAAGTTGATGAGCCTTAGAATGCCGTAAACCATCGTGTACCCGATGGCGATCAGCGCATAAAGGCTCCCGAGAGAGATGCCGTTCATGAGTTGCTGAATGAAAGTCTCGAGCGTCATTCGCATCTACTCCTTAAAAGGCGACGTCACGCGCCGCTACCCTAGAGGACTCGCAAGATACCGGACGGGGGCAAGAAGGAACCTTGCCGTTTTCACAGCCACGGCCCTCCTTGCCCCCTGTGATGACTGGAGCTGATTTCGCACCGCGGCGCCTCAACCGAGACCTGCTCAAGCTATCCCTGCCGGCGGCGCCGCGACGAACGGGCGTTTCCGACCCCGCTCCCTTTCAGGCAAACGAGGGTCCCTTCGTGCACATGCGTCAAGCGATCGCCCGTAAGCAGCCGTAGGCAGCCGTCACGGATACACGATCGACTGGTAATCCCACTTACCGTTCCTCACGATCCTGAATACCACGGGTTTAATCGCGTCGCCGTTCTCGATCGTGACGGGCCCGGTCACCACCGGCAAGTCCTTCGTGTCTTCTATGGCCTGGGCGATCTTCTTGGGATCATCCGACCCGGCCCTCTTGATCGCGTCGAGGACTATCAAGTAGCAGTCCGCGCCGAGGGCGCCGAACACGTTAACCTCGCTGTCGGCTCCGAATTTCTTCTTGTAAAGCTCGACGTATTTCTTGCCGATGTCCGTCACGGCCGCCTTCTCATGCCAGAAGGTTGTGTGCTGGACGCCCTCCACGGCCTTCCCGCCTATGGACAGGAACTCCTCAGTAGCTATCCCGTCGGCTCCAAAGACAGGTTGAGTGAGGCCGAGGTCCCGCGCCTGACGGACAGCAAGGGCGGTCTCTTGGTAGTAGTTGGGGATGTAGATGACGTCGGGGTTCTTGTTCTTGATCTCGGTGAGCTGCGCGCTGAAGTCCTGGTCGCCGTACTTGCACTTCTGGTGAGTGAGCACCTTGCCGCCGAGCTTGATGAACTCCTTCTCAAACATGGTTCCGAGAGCGATGCAGTAGTCGTTGGCTATGTCGGAGAGGATCGCGGCGGTCTTGGCTTTGAGGTCTCTGTAGCAATATGTTGCCGCGATGGACGCCTGGAACGGGTCGATGAAGCACGCGCGGAAGACGTACTTCTTGCCCTGGGTGCAGAGGGGGTTCGTGGTCGTAGGGCCGATAATCGGGACCTGTTTCTTCTCGCAGATCTCGCCGGCGGCGAGCATGTTGCCGCTGATCGTGGGCCCGATTATCGCGACGGCCTTGTCGTTTTCGATGAGGCGGGAGGCGGCGTTAGCAGCCTCGACCTTGTCTGACTTGTTATCGAGGAGCTTGAAGACAACCGGCCTGCCAAGGACCTCGGGCTTGACAAGCTCCTTGATAAGGTTGACCCCTTCCCACGCTGCCTGGCCGTATGCGGCCACCTGCCCCGTCATCTCAAGGTTGAATCCGATGACGATGGGCTCCGCCGAGTATGCCACCGCTCCCAGCGAAACAAGGGCAATAACCAAAACGAAGCATAGTATGAACCTTCTCACTGCTCACTACCTCCTCGTTTTGCGCAAGGTTGCCGGTTTTTCCTAGCCTGCTCCATTACAAACCTTCGGATATGTGTACGAGTTTACGCCCGACTGGTCACCTCCTCCGGGAGAGAGCGCCGGCCCTCCCCGCCGTCTGAAATATGCCCGCAGCGCAGGTCCGCCTGCCCTTTGTCACAGGGACGGACCCCGAAGCAATGAAGCATGCCGTCCGCGCTGCGCTCGAGTAGATGGCCCACACCTGCTTCCGTCCGGGCTCTCGCGCCCGGCTTGGCAGCTCTGGTATGAGTTGTTTCAACGACTATATCATGGAGCGCCCGCGTAGTCAAGCAGCAGGTTAAGGAACCGATTGGGGTAAAGATATGCCTCCCCATGCTCGTCCCCATGCTCCGAATCGCGTGCACCACGGCCCAGATCTGAGATTCGCCTCACTGCCCTCGTGTTGTCTCACGCACGACTTGTTTACGCGCGCGCGACACGCGTGGCCTGTCTCGAATAGCTCGCGGGTGATGGAGCAAACGGCGCGCCATCCAGAACAGTGTTTTATTCGCCTTGCGATGGCTCGTTTCCTCTTTCGGACCACGCGCGCGCCGGGATTTTCCGCGCGGAACGCCGCCCGTCTCAAGCGCTCGAAGCCGAAGCACGACGCGAGGCCAACATGAAGGAATACGTCGCTCGGTATAGAAAGACAGGCATGCTGAAGAGCAGCGCCAGCTTGTGGTGGAGACCGTTGAGCTTCCCCAGTGGCTGCCAGTCCCAACGACCCCGGCGGCGGCTCCGTTGACTTCACCCGGGCTGACGTGGCATAATGTGGGAAAGTCCAACAGCCCTGTGGCGGTCTACTTGGGTCGTGGCCGGGAGGGCCGAGAATCATGGAGATAAGGGTCACCGTGGACAGGATCGAAAGCGGGAAAGCCGTGCTCCTTGTGCGTGAATCCGAGAATGAGGCGATCATATGGCCCCTGCCAGCCTTGCCCGAAGGCGTCCGCGAGGGCATGGTTCTCAAGGTTCGCGTGGAGCCAGACGAGGAGGCAACCGCCGCCGCGAAGGAACGCGTGGGAGACTTGTTGAAAAAGCTGCTTTCGAAGGGGAGCGGACAGTGAACTAGTCAGGGGCGTCGGGCGGATCTTCGAAAAACCCCTCAGGCGAGCCCCCGGCGGTCCGGCGATGGCACGGGCGGGCGCGCGGTTTCACTTGCAAGCCAAGCCGAAGGCGGAGAGCCGGGGCAGGCGCCTAGGGAAGGAAGACGCCCGGGTCCGTCGAATGATCGCTCTTGAAAGAGTAATCAACCGATTCTAAGGAATCTCTGGGTGGGGAGGCCTAGGAAATGAGAAGAGTCGTGTTGGCCGCTGTCACCATGTGTCTTGTGCTCGGCGTGGCGTCCGCGTCGTTTGCGGCTGTGGCACAGCTTGTCATGGCCACTGGCGGAACGGCGGGGACCTACTATCCTCTGGGCGGTGCGATGGCGCAGCTCATCAACGAGAAGGTGAAGGATGTCAATGTCACCGTCCAGAGCACGGGTGCTTCCATCGCGAACTTGAGGATGATTCATCAGAAGGAAGTTGATCTCGCGCTCGTGCAGACCGACACCGCGGACTACGCCTGGAACGGGACGGAGTTTTTCGAGAAGGACGGAAAGCTACAGAGCTTCGGCGTGATTGCCTCTCTTTACCCTGAGCTTATCCAGATCGTCGCGTCCGCGAGTTCCGGGATAAACTCCGTGGCCGACCTCAAGGGGAAGAGGGTGTCGGTCGGAGCGCCTGGCAGCGGAACCGAGGCGAACGCGAGGCAGATCCTTGAAGCGTACGGCCTTAGTTACAAAGACCTTGCCCAGGTGCAGTACTTGAGTTTCGCCGAGTCCGCGGAAGCCTTCAAGGACAAGCACATCGATGCCTTCTTCGTTACGTCGGGCATACCGAACGCCGGGATCCAAGACGTGGCTACGCAGCACAAGATCAAGATCGTCGAGATCCCGCAGGACATGTACAAGAAGCTACATGGCAAGTATGGCTTCTACGGCGAGGCCGTCATCCCCGCAGGGACATACATCAACCAGACCAAAGACGCGAAAACCGTGGCGGTCCAGGCGGTTCTCATCGCGCGGTCGGACCTTGACGCAGGTCTGGTCTACCAGATGACCCGGGCGCTATTCGAGAACCTCCCCGAACTTGCGAAGGCCCACGCCAAGGGCAGCGAGATAACCCTGGCGGGCGCTCTCACGGGCGTCAGCACGCCGCTGCATCCCGGGGCCGAGAGGTATTTCAGAGAAAAAGGTCTCGTGAAATGACGTGGGTGCGAGTGAGGGGATGGCCAGCGGCTCGCCCATGGGGCGTCGCGATGATGATGCCGGATGCATAGGGAGACTCCCTCAGGGTGAAGGACGCAAGGGGCGCGCTATAACCGCGCTTGCGCTGGTGATTCTGGCAGCCGGGGTGGCGTCGCTCGTTCCCGGGCTAGTGGCCCTCGAGGTAAGGGAGAGCCCGCTCGGTCCCCTATTGCACTTCGCCCCGGTGTCGGTTGGAGCCAGGTTCGAGGTGAGGTTCGTTCACTCTGTGGAACGGACCCCGGTCCGCGAGGTCTTCGCAGTCGGTCCGGACCTTGCGATCTACCTCGTCGAGACGGTATACGAATCCTTCGGCGCCGGGCTGCCAACGACCGCCGACAAGGGCGCTCGATTTGTCCTGGACGGGGGGAGGATGAGAATCACCGGGCTTCGCCGGCGCATCGGCGAACTTCGGCTGGCCGTAAGCTCGGTACCTGGGCATGCGCTTACGATCCCCGGCGAGACCGTTGTGCTTGCGAACCTGGCGGAGCCGGGGACGGCCCTCACCCTGAGGGTGGTTCATGCCCCCGCGGCTGCATTCTTGTTCAGGGGGAGGTTCTGGTGGAAAAGAGGATAGGGGAGGCTCCGAAGGGAGTCGGGGAAGGCCCGGGCGCGCCCCGAGACATTGCGGAGGAAAAGCCCGTAAGCCAGGCTGAGATCGAGGATATCCTCATGAAGTATGACAGGGAGTCCGCGTACCGGAGGATCCCGGGGATCTATTCGGTTGTCGTGGGCGTCATCGCGGTTGCGTTCTCCGTTTTCCAGCTCTATACCGCAGCCTTCGGCGTCCTCCCTGCACAGATACAAAGGGCCGTGCACCTGGGATTCGGCGTGGTGCTGGCGTATCTTCTCTACCCGGCATCCCGCAAAGGCATTCGCACGCTGGCGTGGTACGACGTGGGGTTGGCCGCCGCCGGTGCTCTGGTCATGGGCTATCTCGTCGTGAATTTCGAGGCGCTCTTGGTGCGGGCGGGCGCCTACACTGCGACCGACATAGCCGTGGGCGCCATCGGCATCCTTCTCGTGCTCGAGGCTACGAGACGCGTGGTGGGGACTCCGATACTGGTCGTCGTGGGGTGTTTCCTTGCTTATGCGCATTTCGGACGATACGTGCCTGGGTTCTTCGGGCATCGCGGCGCGTCTCTCGAGAGGCTGGTAGGGCACATGTTCTATACCACCGAGGGGATCTTCGGCATCCCGCTCGGCGTCTCATCCACGTTCATATTCCTTTTCATCCTCTTCGGGGCGTTTCTAGAGAAGACCGGCATCGGGCAATTCTTCATAGACATCGCGAACTCCATAGCCGGCCACGCAGCGGGTGGCCCAGCGAAGGTCGCTGTCATCACGAGTGCTCTCGAAGGAACGGTGTCCGGGAGCTCTGTTGCTAACACGGTTGGGTCCGGGAGCTTCACGATTCCCATGATGAAAAGGCTCGGATACCGGCCGGAGTTCGCGGGAGCGGTTGAGGCGTCGGCGTCGACCGGCGGTCAGATCATGCCCCCGATCATGGGTGCGGCTGCCTTCCTGATGGCGGAGTTCATCGGGGTTCCGTACCTGCAAGTCGCGAAGTCAGCTATCATCCCGGCCATCCTCTATTTCACCGGTGTGTTCATCGTCGTCCACCTCGAGGCCAAGAAGACCGGCCTCCGTGGCCTTCCCAAAGAGCAGTTGCCGAGGTTCTGGGATATTATGCGCCAGCGCGGGCAGCTGTTCCTCCCCTTGGTAGCAATCGTCTATCTGCTCGTCGAGGGCAGCACTCCGATGAGAGCGGCGCTTTGGGGCCTCGTCGTGGCGGTGTTGGCGAGCTGTCTCTCCAGGGCGACCAGAATGAAACCCCGGGATGTCGTCACCGCGCTCGAGCAGGGAGCCAGGAACGCCCTCGGTGTTGTGATAGCGTGTGCCGCGGCGGGCATGATCGTTGGGACCGTCACCCTCACCGGCCTCGGTTTGAAGCTCGCAAACGGTCTCATCCTCTTGGCCCGAGGCCAGCTCCTTCCCACGCTTTTCTTCACGATGTTGACGTCCTTGGTGCTCGGGATGGGCGCGCCGACCACGGCGAACTACGTCATCACATCGACCATAGCGGCGCCAGCCCTTATGAAGCTCGGTGTGCCGGTGATGGCTGCGCACATGTTCGCGTTCTATTTCGGGATCGTTGCCGACGTGACGCCGCCCGTGGCTCTTGCGGCTTTCGCCGGGGCAGGGATAGCGAAATCGAACCCCGTAAAGACCGGGATCGAGGCCACCAAGCTATCCATAGCAGCGTTCTTGATCCCGTACTTTTTCGTGTATGCTCCTTCGCTGCTCCTTATCGGCACGGTGTCGTGGCTGGACACCGCCAGAATCATAATCGGCGCCGTCATCGGCATGATCGCGGTCGGCGCGGCGGTGGAGGGATGGCTCCTCACGTCGGCGGGGGTCGTGGAAAGGCTGCTTCTTTTCATCGGAGGGCTCCTGCTCATCCACCCTCACATCTCCACTGATATCATCGGGCTTTTGGTGATAGGTGCCGTGTACGCAGCTCAAGTTGCTAGAGTGCGGCGAGGGAGGCCTCAAACGGGGCTGCCGCGCTCGCGATGACATGACGGGCTACTCGGTGCGGGTTCGGCTTTGTGGAGGAAAGGGTTGCCGTGTGAGGCGCGGGGAACGGACGAGAAGGGTTTTGTGGCCGCCATGTTGAAGGAAAACTCTGTGATGCAGCGAACAATGTTCTTCGGCGAGCACGCGAAACCCCCGACCGGGATCGCGGCCGAGGAACTGTACAAAGTGGTGGGGTCGGCCTTGAGATCGACCCACCGACTGCGGCGTGCGAGGGAGGCATCCCGGGTCGCAGAGCGGCATGGCCTGGCTTGGAAGTGTCCGATGTCTTGCGGGCGTATCGGAGATGCGAGGATACCGGACGATCTAGCCAGGCTTTAGTTTCTTGCGGCTCTCGGACTCATGGTTCCTCGTAGTGACTCGGTAGTGACTCGCGCTCGCTGTTCGCGGCCGCTGTGGGCGACGGGGTCGGGCGTGGGTACGTCGTCTCCTTTCTTGACGCTGCCAGGGTTGCCGTTGTTGCCCTCTGGGGACCGCGCGCTTGCGGCGCGCCTGGTTCGAATTCGGCGCGCAAGCCTGCCGAATTCTCCACGCCCCGTCGTGCAAGCACCGGTGACCCTGGGCAGGACCCCTCTGCCGGAAACTAGCGCGAGCTTTTGGCGACATACTTAGATACTTGCAATAATGGAAAGAGGGGGCATCGGTGGCGTGAGCGAGAAAGAAGATCTTGTTGCGAAGGCAAAGAAGCCTGCGGAAGATGCGCTGAAGCTTCACCCTTTTTATCGGGGAAAGATCGAAACGATTCCCAAGTGCGAGATCCGTGACTTCCAGGATTTTGCTATATGGTATTCACCCGGCGTCGCCGCTCCCTGCAAGGAGATCGCACAGAACAGGGAGCTTGTTTACTCCTACACCAACAAATGGAACACAGTTGCCGTGGTGTCCGATGGCACGAGGGTGCTAGGCCTCGGCGACATCGGGCCGGAAGCCGGCCTACCTGTGATGGAAGGCAAGGCCCTGCTCTTCAAGTACTTGGGTGGCGTGGACGCGTTCCCGATCTGTCTTGCAACGAAGGATCCCGACGAGATAATCTCCGCAGTGAAGTGGATCCAGCCGTCTTTCGGTGGGGTGAACCTCGAGGACATCGAGCAACCCAAATGTTTCTATGTGCTCGAGCGGTTACGTGAGGAAGCCGAGATCCCCGTCTGGCACGACGACCAGCAGGGCACGGCAGCGGTGACGGTCGCAGGCCTCGTGAACGCCTTGAAGTTGGTGGGGAAGGACCTCGCCAAGGTGAACATCGCCATGATCGGTGCAGGCGCTGCCAACATCCGCACCGCGTGGCTCATAATCGCTGCGGGCGCAGATCCCGGCAGGATAGTGATGTGCGATACCAAAGGCACGCTTCACAAAGGCCGCACGGAGCTTGCCAAGACTCACAAGGAAAAGTGGGAGCTTGCACAGCGAACCAACGAGCGCGGCCTTGATGGCCAAGTCCCCGATGCCATGCGCGGAGCGGACGTGGTGATAGCGCTCTCCAAGCCCGGCCCGGGCGTGATCCATCCTGAGTGGGTGAGGTCGATGGCGAACGACGCGATCGTGTTCGCGTGCGCCAATCCCGTGCCTGAGATATGGCCATGGGACGCAACGGAAGCCGGGGCGGCTGTCGTGGCGACCGGACGGTCCGATTTTCCGAACCAGGTCAACAACTCGCTGGGATTCCCCGCGATCTTCAGAGGCACCCTGGACGTCAGGGCGAAGACCATCACCGATGAGATGTGTCTCGCCGCCGCTCTCGAGCTTGCGAGATGTGCCGAGGACAAAGGCCTCTCTCGCGACTACATCATCCCCACGATGGACGAGTGGGAGGTCTACCCAAGGGAAGCCGCAGCTGTGGGCAGGAAAGCCATCGAGCAAGGAGTGGCGCGTCTCGCTCTAACATGGGACGAACTATACAAGAACGCTGAGGCCATGATCAGCCGATCGCGTGAGACCGCGAAGTTGCTCATGGAAAACGGGATCGTGAAGAAGGCACCCAGGGTTTGAAGCAAGATCGCACGCCCGGCGGCCTAAGCATGGCGCCAGAAGTTTTCGCCCCTTTTCTTGGGGGTGCTAGGGTTGCCGGTGCTTGCACGACGGGGCGTGGAGAATTTGGCCAGCCCGTGTGCCAAATTCGAACGAGGCGCGCCGCAAGCGCGCCGTCCCCGGAGGGCAACACCGGCAACCCCGGACAAGACTTGCGCGCTGAAAAGCAGCGCGAACTTGTGGCGATCTGCTTAGTCGTGGCCGGGCGCGGCCGGGGAGCGATGGACTTTGAGGCTCACGCGAGACTTGGTGAGCAACGACAGCAGACGGAGACTGCTGGACATCAGCGGTGAGGACGTCGTCTCGTGCTACCAGTGTGGCAAGTGCTCGGCGGGGTGTGTCATGGGAGCGTCGATGGATCTCCTGCCGCACCAGGTAGTGAGGCTTGTCCAGCTCGGTTGCGTTGAAGAGGCGCTTGCTTCCCGCGCGATCTGGGTCTGCGCATCGTGCCTTGCTTGCAGCGCACGCTGTCCGAGGGGCGTGAGCCTGCCGAACGTCATGGAGGCGCTGCGCGTGACGCTCTTACGCTCTGGTGGAAGGCACGTGGACCCCGCGGGCCTTCCGGAACACGTTCTCGACAACGCGCCGGAGCAGGCATTCGTTGCTGGCTTCAGAAAGTACACGTGAAGGCGCCCGACGATGGGCAGCGTGGACAGGGAGGTTAGGGAGTAAAGGCTTCTTCGACCCGGACGAGGAATAAGGGAGGAGGGTTGCCGCGAACCACCGCTGGATGGCAGAGGCGGTTCGTGGCGAAGCGAGATGGGCTACGCGTATTTCCCCGGATGCACCCTTCGGGGGAAGGCCAGAGGCTTCGAGAAATCAGCCCTCGCCTCGGCGCGCGTCCTCGGCATCCATCTTGAGGAACTCCCGGAGTGGCAGTGCTGTGGGGCTACGTTTCCGCTCCAGGCAGACAACTCCTTTCCGCTCGTGTCTCCGGCTCGGGCCCTCGCGTCCGCCAGCAAGATGGGCGGGCGCCTTGTGACGTTGTGCTCCGCCTGCTACAACGTGCTGAAACGCACAAACCACGTGATGCGCACCGACGCCGACCGCCGCGACAAGGTGAACTCCTTCATCGAGGCGGATTACGAGGGCGAGGTCGAGGTCCGTCACTTTCTTGAGGTGCTCCGCGACGATGTAGGCTTCGAGACGCTCGCCCGGCGCGCGACCGGATCCCTCGCTGACCTCGCCGCCGCTCCGTATTACGGTTGCCTCCTCCTACGTCCCCACGACGAGCTTGCGTTCGATGACCCGGAATCCCCTCACATCCTTGAGGACTTTCTTGCCGCCCTCGGGTGCAGAGTAGTGGACTACCCCTACAAGATAGAGTGTTGCGGGAGCTATGTCGCGCTCGAACCCGGGGAGCCTGCTTCCGAGCCGAGCAGAAAGGTGGTCGAATCGGCGAAGGCGAGGGGAGCCCAGGTCATCGTGACGAGCTGCCCTCTGTGCCAGTACAATCTCGACGCGTCACAGCAGGGCGCCGGCGGCCGTGCCGCAAGAGGCGTCCCGGTCGTCTATTTCACGCAGCTCCTCGCCCTCGCCCTAGGCCTGCCGGAGGACGTGTTGGCCCTTGAGAACCATTTGATTTCTCCTGCGCCGCTCGTGCGCTCGGTCCGGTCCATGGGGAGTGAGGTTACGGCATGAGAACAGGCGTGTTCGTGTGCTGGTGTGGCCTGAACATCGGAGGGGTCGTGGATGTGGCGAGGGTGGTTCGGGAGGTTTCTGGCTGGCCGGGAGTCGCCTTCGCCCAAGACTACCGGTACATGTGCTCTGACCCGGGGCAACAGCTCATCAGAGATGCTGTCAAGAGGGAGCGGCTCGACAGCGTGGTCGTGGCAGCGTGTTCGCCCGCCATGCATGAGGCCACGTTTCAGGCGGTGGCGGAGAGCGCCGGGCTGAACCCATACAGGTGCGAGATCGCAAACATCCGCGAGCAATGTAGCTGGCCTCACCAGGACGAACCGGACCGGGCGACGGACAAGGCTGTTGAGCTGGTTCGGGCATCATTCGAGAAAGTCCGAGGCGATGAGCCCCTGGTGCCGTTGTCTGTGCCCGTGACCAGGCGCGCGCTCGTCGTGGGCGCCGGCATCGCGGGCATGCAGGCCGCGCTGGACATCGCCGATGCCGGGCACGAGGTCGTGCTCGTAGAGCGTCTGCCGTATATCGGCGGTCACATGGCGCAGCTCTCGGAGACGTTCCCGACCCTCGATTGCTCGCAGTGCATCCTCACGCCGAAGACCTCGGAGGTGGGCAGACACCCCTTGATCAAGCTCATCACAAACAGCGAGATCGAGTCGGTGTCAGGGTATGTGGGGAATTTCTCCGTAAGGATCCGTAGGAGAGCGACCTACGTCAATTGGGACGTCTGCACCGGCTGCGGTGTGTGCAGTGAGAAATGCCCGTCGAGAACGTTGTCTTCGTTCGAGCGGGGTCACGCGGAGGAGCCGGCGATAGCTATCGCTTTCCCGCAGGCTGTTCCCCACAAACCCGTGATCCACGCCGAGGCCTGCAGGCATTTCACGAAAGGCAAGTGCGGGATTTGCGAGAAGGTGTGTCCGGTGGGAGCCGTCGACTTCGGGCAATGCGATGTGCTCCTCGAGGAGAAGGTGGGGGCCATCGTGGTTGCCACGGGCTACGACCTCTACCCCAAGGCGCAAGTGGGTGAATACGGGTACGGCGTCTATCCCGACGTCATAGACGGCCTCGAGTTCGAGCGCCTCAACTCCGCGTCCGGCCCGACCCAGGGGGAGATAAGGCGCCCGTCCGACGGCAAGGTGCCGAAAGAGGTCGTGTTCATCCAGTGTGTGGGGTCCCGTGACCAGGAGAAAGGGTATCCGTATTGCTCCAAGATCTGCTGCATGTACACGGCCAAACACGCCCGTCTATACAAGCACAAGGTGCCTGATGGTCAGCCGTACATCTTCTATATGGACATCCGCGCCGGGGGCAAGGGCTACGAGGAGTTCGTGCTGCAAGCCACCGAAGAAGGAGTGCTGTACCTGAGGGGCAGGGTCGCCCGGGTGTTCCAGGACGGTGACAGCCTCGTGGTGTTCGGCGTAGACACCCTCTCCGGCAAGAAAGTGGAGATCCGCGCGGACATGGTTGTGCTTGCCACGGCCATCGTGCCCGCAAGCGGCGCGAAAGAGCTTGCGAGGGCACTGAAGGCTGCTACGGACCAGTACGGGTTCTTCTCTGAAGCGCATCCCAAGCTTCGTCCGGTAGAAAGTCTCACGCGAGGCGTGTACATCGCCGGATGCGCCCAGGCCCCCAAGGACATTCCGGACACCGTGACCCAGGCTGGCTCAGCCGCTGCAAAGGTGCTTGCGCTCTTCTCCGCCGAACGGCTTGCGCACGCGCCGACCGTGGCCGTGGTGGACGAGGAGTTGTGCAGCGGGTGCGGCGTGTGCGTGGACGCGTGTCCGTACGACGCTCGCACGCTCGACGAGAGGCGGCGCGTGGCGGCCGTGAACGAGGTCCTCTGCGAGGGATGCGGCGCTTGCGTTGTGGCCTGCCCGGGCGGTGCGACTCGCCAGAGGAACTCGGCAAGGTCCCAGGTGCTGTCGATGGTTGACGCAGTGGTCGGATAGGCTGTGGGGAATCCGCACATGCACCATAGAGTGCGGGCTCGCGTTGGCAGATTCGAGGGCTGCCAGGGTCGCCGTAGGTCGCCGTGGCTCGTAGGTCGGGCGGCTTGCCGTCGCAGCGAGATGGCGCTGCGAGGCCGCCGGGGGAAGTGGTGATCATGAGCATGAGCGCGACGATGACGCCCGGGGCGGGTTCGCCCGGAGTGGGTTCGAAAGGATCCGTGCTGGTCATAGGGGCAGGCGTGGCCGGGATGCACGCCTCGCTCATCCTGGCGGATGCGGGCGCGCACGTGTACCTGGTGGATTCGTCCCCCGCGGTGGGCGGGCTGTGGGGCTTTCTCGACAAGACCTTCCCGACCGACAGCTGCGGGGTATGCCACATGTCCCCGAGGAATCCGGCCTACTGCCCGGTCATAGAGGTGGAGCGGCATCCTCGCATCACACTCATGGCGAGGAGCAGGGTGACCCACGTGTCCGGGGATGTCGGGGACTATCGGGCGACCGTGATAACCTCCCCGGAATACGTCAGGCGCGATCTCTGCGATGGATGCGGCGAGTGCGAGAGAGTGTGTCCCGTTACAACACATGAGCCCTCATACCTCGGGATGCGGGATCACAAGGCAATATACGCTCCGAGCCACCGCAGCGTGCCGGCGGGATTCGTCGTGAATGAAACGACATGCACGAGGTGCGGAAGGTGTATCGAAGGATGCCCGAGGGGTGCCATTGACCTGTCCCGTAAGGAAGCCCGGACCGAGCTCCATGTGGCGGCCATCATCGTATGCGTCGGGGCAACCCTTTGCGACCCTCGCGTGCGCCCAGAGTACTCGTACGATCCTTCGAAGAACGTCATCACGGGCCTGGAATTCGAAAGGATGGTGAGCGCCTCTGGCCCGACCTCGGGCCGACTCGTCCGGCCCGGGGACGGCAGAAAGCCGACCCGGGTTGCTTTCATCCAATGCGTTGGCTCTCGTGACAGGTCGAAGGCTAGCCCCTACTGCTTCTCAGTCTGCTGCATGTACGCTGTCAAGGAAGCCATCATCGCCAAGACCCTCGCGCCGGAGGCACGGGTGAAAGTCTTTTATACGGACCTGAGAGCCATCGGGAAAGGATACGAGGAGTATTATGCCCGCGCCAGGTCCCTCGGCGTGGAGTTCGAGAACTGCAGGGTCTCGGGGATCGAGGAGAGGGAGGGGGCGCTCAAGGTGTGCTCCGAGGTGGGCGGGGCGGTCAGGCGCCAGAGCTTCGACCTCGTGGTGCTCTCGAACGGCCTCATTCCCAGCCGGGACCTTGAGGCGCTCGGCGCCGCGCTCGAGGTGGAGCGGGACGAGTTCGGGTTCATAAGCGCCTTCCGGGGTCGGCTCCAGGGCGTTGAGACCTCTCGTCCGGGCATTTTCGTCTGTGGGGGAGCCTCGGGTCCGCAAGACATCCCGAGTGCAGTCGCAAGGTCGGGAGCGTGCGCCTTGCGTGCTCTCCAGGTGCTCGGTCGAAACACGGGCCCAGTTGCCGTGCCCGCAAGGCGCGTGGCCACGGCGACTCCCGGAACATCTCCTCTCCAGGTTCAGGCGGGCCGAAGCGCTGAGGACGAGCCGAGGATCGGCGTCTTCCTGTGCAGGTGCCCATCGTCCATGGGCAGCCTCGACCCCGCCGGGCTGGCCGCGGCGCTGGCCGAAGCGATCGCCGCCAAGGACGTAGACGACGTCGTGATTGTGAAGGAAATCGCATCCATATGCACGCCGGAAGGGATCGCGGACCTCGTCCGGGAGGTCGCGGCCAATGCCGCCAACCGGGTGGTGGTCGCCGCGTGCTCGCCAAGGAACGTGCTCGGCTCCATAGAGGCGGAGCTTTCAATGGCAGGCATCCCGTGCGGCATGATCGAGGTAGCAAACGTGCGAGAGCAGTGTGGCTGGGTTCACGCGGATCCCTTGGAGGCCACGACAAAGGCTCGCGATCTCGTGGCGATGGCTGTCGCGGCGGTGCGCCTTGCGAGGCCGCTCGAGCAGCGCTCCCGGGCGATCCCCGCAGGGGCGGTGGTTATCGGCGGCGGCCCCGCGGGAATGGAGGCCGCGGCCTCCCTTGCGGACCTCGGCCACGAAGTCCACCTTGTTGAGAAGCAGAGCACCCTCGGTGGCAGGGCGCGTCTCCTCGCTCGTACGCTCGACGGCGCCGATGTCAGGGATATCCTTGCGAACCTCGAGGATCGCGTGAGGGCAAGCGGTCGCATCACTATCCACACCCTGGCGCATGTCGCGTCGATAAGGAGAAATGAGGGTGGCTTTCGGCTCTGTATCGTCCGCCACCATGAGAGCGCGGCCGGCGGAGCGTCTGGCATCGAGCGGGATGTGTCCGAGGGCGCCAAAAGCCCCGACGGCGCCGCCGGTGCTCTGGAAATCGACTGCGGTGTCGTGATCCTAGCGACGGGAGGAGTCGAAGCGCCCGTTCCCGCGCGCCTGGGGGCCCGGGACGGAGTGCGCGTCTTGACCCAACAAGAGCTCGAGGCGCGCCTGTGGCCGGCGGTCCGTGTTCCGGGCGACGTCCGAAGCGTGGTCATGATACAGTGTGCCGGGTCCCGCGACGAGGAGAGGCCCTACTGCAGTCAGGTTTGCTGTGCTCACGCCATCAAAAACGCTATCCGGCTCAAGGAAGAGCGCCCGGGCGTGGAGGTGTACGTGCTTCACCATGACATTCGCGTGTCCGGGCTCTTCGAGGCGTACTACGAGCGGGCGCGGCGGATGGGGGTGGTGTTTGTAAGGCATCCCGACGGCACATGGCCCAAGCTCGCTCTGAACGGTGGGGGACTCCAATCAAGCGGCGGCCCTGGGCTCGCGGTGGAGGTCTTCGACGAGGTCCTCGGCGAGGCGATGGTCCTGCCCGCCGACCTTGTCGTATTCTCCACCGGGGTGGAAGGTTCGGCGGATCCTAAGCTTGCCGCGGACCTCGGGGTGCCCGTTGACCGTTACGGCTTTCTAGCCGAGGCTAACCCCAAGGTCCAGCCTGTGGACTGCCTCACGCCTGGCGTGTATGTGTGCGGCCTTGCGAGGGCGCCCAGCCTCTTGGCCGATGCGCTCGTCTCTGCCCAGGCCGCAGCGGCGCGAGCGGGGCTGTACCTTGCCGCCAGGGAGGCACGGACCGTTCAGAACGTCTCATACGTCCGGGCGAGGCGATGCGCTGCGTGCGGGGTATGCGTGGACGTTTGTGCTTACGGTGCCCGGTCTATTGACGAGGAGGCTGGGGTGGCGGTGGTGGACGAGTACCTTTGTCGGGGTTGCGGGGCGTGTCAGGCGGCGTGTCCATCCGGCGCCGCGTCGCATGCCGGGTTCGAGGCGGAGCGCATTGCGTCAGCGTTGGAAGCCTCTCTCGGGTAGCCCGGCCTCCGGCCGGTCCGAGTGCCCCAGCGCGGATGCCAAGCGACGGAGGGGGGCGGTTATGGTGTCCAGCCTGGACTTCGAACCCAGGATCGTCGCGTTCCTGTGCAACTGGTGCACGTACACGGGTGCTGACCTCGCGGGCGTGTCGAGGATGCAGTACCCTCCGAACGTGAGGCCCATCCGTGTCATGTGCTCGGGCTCGGTGGATCCGATGTATGTCTTGAAGGCTCTTCTGGATGGCGCCGACGGGGTCCTCATCGGCGGGTGTCACCCGGGAGACTGTCACTACGTGAACGGCAACTACAAAGCAAGGCGTCGGATGGCGGTGCTCTCGGCGATCCTGGACGAGTTCGGCATAGACAGCCGCCGCGTGTGGTTCAGGTTCATCAGCGCAAGCGAGGGCGCGCTCTTTGCGAAGACCGTGCGCGACATGACCGACGCCCTGAGGGCTTTGGGGCCCAATCCTGCACGGGCGCTGTGGATCGCGTGATGCAGCATAGACACGTGCAGCATCGAGGTGTGGCCATGAAAGATCTTTTGCTCGCGGTGGGAGAAGAGGGGAGAGAGAAGGCGCTGGCGAGATTCCTCGCAAGGCTGCTGGAGACCGGGGTGGTGGACGGCCTCGTGGTTCCGGCCGAAGCAGCGCCGGGCGTCACGAGTTGCGTTCTGGCAAAGGACCCGCGCATCGTGGAGGAGTTCGGGCGACCGCTCGCGCCCGTCATGACCGTGAGCGCGGCCCGGGTAGTGTCGGAGGTGGTTCGCAAGCGCCCTTCCGGGAGAGTCGCCGCCGTTTTGCGGCCATGTGAGGGACGCGCTCTCGTAGAGCTCATGAAGTTGAGGCAAGCCGCGCCCGAGAACGTTGTGGCCCTGGGCATCGACTGCGAAGGCACCTATGACCCGGTGGCATACAGGGCAGCTAACGGAAACGCTGATAGCCTCGACATGAGGCAAGCTTGCCGTGTCTGCCTAACCCCGGCTCCGCTGGAGGATGCGCTGCCCGGCGTGACGCTTGGGCTTATCGGGTTGGACGAACGAGAAGGCGTGCTCGTCTCGGTTCACGGTGACCTCGACCCCGCCGTGGCCGCGGCTGTGGAGGAGCTCGGCCTCGGGGACGGCGAGATCGCAGCGCGCAAGCGCCGGGAGGCCTTAGGAGTGCTTGCGCGGCAAAGGCAAGAGTCTTACGAGCTTTTCATGGCCGCGTCCGGTTTCGACGGCATCGAGACGTTTGCGAGACAGCTCGCGGCGTGCACGGGGTGCCGTGGGTGTCGCGTGGCGTGTCCCGTGTGCTACTGCAAGGAGTGCATCTTCGACACCGATACGTTCGAGTACGAGCTCGGCCAGTTCATGAGGAAAGCGAGGAGGAAGGGTGCGCTCAAGGTACCCTCTGAGACGATCCTGTACCACCTCACGAGGATGAATCACATGTCCCTTTCGTGTGTGGGGTGTGGGCAGTGTGAGCAGGCTTGCCAGCAGGACCTGCCGCTTTTCCGCCTCTTCGCCATGGCCTCGAGGCGGACTCAAGCGATATTCAATTACGTGCCCGGCAGGAATCTAGCTGAGGAACTGCCCTTCACGACGTTCAGGGAAGAGGAGCTCGAGCCCAGGTAGCTTCGGCTGTACCGGCGGGAGGTGATCGCATGGCACAGGAGATGGTCAGGGTTTTCATCATGGGAAAGGCGTACGAGGTGCCGAAGGGCCTCACTATCATGAAAGCCATGGAGTACGCCGGCTACCAGTTCGTCCGCGGCTGCGGGTGCCGCGGGGGATTCTGCGGCGCGTGCGGCACTGTGTACCGCATGCCCGGCGACTACAGGATCAAAGTGGGCCTCGCCTGCCAGACCATAGTTGAAGACGGGATGTATCTCGCCCAGATACCCGTTTTCCCCGCCCACAAGGCGACCTACGACATTGAGGAGATGCGCCCGACCCTTGCTGACCTCTTGAAAGCGTACCCGGAACTCTCAAGATGTCTCGGCTGCAACACCTGCACGAAAGTCTGTCCGCAGGAGCTCGACGTCATGAACTACATGGCGGCGGCCATGAGGGGCGACATAGCACGCACGGCTGATATGTCCTTCGACTGCCTCATGTGCGGCCTTTGTGCGGTTCGTTGCCCGGCCGAGACCGTGCAGTACAACATAGCGATCCTCGCCCGGAGACTGTACGCGAGGCACATTGCCCCGAGGGCGCAGCACCTTGCCACGAGAGTCCAAGAGATACTGGACGGCAAGTTCGACCAGGCCCTCGATGAAATGACCAGGCTGGAGCGGGCCGAGCTCGAAAGGCTTTACAATGAGCGGGACATAGAGCCGGAGTAGGAGGGACAGAGCAGTGGCCTATACTCCGCAGATGATTGAGTCGATCCGCCTCGTCGAGGCGTCGCGCGAGAGACGGTACACGGAGAAGCATCCCAGGCTGAGCGCCGCGGAGAAACAGGATCTTCTCCGCCGGTTTCACCCTGACTTCCGTCCCGATACCATGCGCCCGGTGAAAGTAGGACCGTCACGAGGCTCGATGATGCCCCATGAGCTCGTGGACGTCCTAGAGGCGAGGAGCAGGCTTGACCCGGACACTTTCCCCCTCGACAAGATCGACTACGATGTGGACGTGCTGGTGGTCGGGGGCGGCGGAGCGGGGTCTTCGGCAGCGTTGATGGCCCAGGCTGCAGGGGCGAACGTGCTTCAGGTCACCAAGCTCAGGTTGGGCGACGCCAATACGATGATGGCCCAGGGCGGCATACAGGCCGCCGATAAACCCAACGACTCTCCTATGATTCATTATCTCGATGTCATCGGCGGCGGTGGATTCGTCAACAAGCCCGACTTGGTGAGGGCGCTCGTCCACGATGCGCCCCTCGTGATAAGGTGGCTCGAAGACCTAGGGTGCATGTTCGATAAGGACCCCGACGGGACCATGGTCACTCAGCACGGTGGCGGCACGTCGCGCAAACGGATGCATGCGGCCCGGGACTACTCCGGAGCGGAGATCAT
Organism: Bacillota bacterium; assembly: GCA_012842395.1. Lineage (NCBI taxonomy): Bacteria > Bacillati > Bacillota > Bacillota bacterium. Next base: position 197,289 of record DUSX01000017.1, on the reverse strand, counting down.
GCGAACTCTCCGCGACGAGGTGCGCAATAGAGAGATACCGGTCATCGAGTTCTCGCCCGCCGTGGAACTTCTTTCGGACGGCGAGGGGCGGTGCACGGGCGCCGTTCTCATGAACCTCGAGACCAGGGAATTCTTCGTGGTACGGGCGAAGACCGTCATCTTGGCCACGGGAGGGTTCGGGAGGCTTCACGTGGCCGGGTTCCCCACGACGAACCACTACGGGGCCACCGCGGACGGGCTGGTCATGGCCTACCGGATGGGCGCGAACCTCATCTTTCTCGATGCGACCCAGTTCCATCCCACTGGGGCGGCGTACCCCGAGCAGATCCTAGGCCTTCTCATCACCGAAAAGGTGCGCGGTCTAGGAGCGCAGCTCGTGAACGTCCGGGGCGAGCAGTTCGTGTATCCGCTCGAAACGAGGGACGCTGTGTCCAGCGCCATCCTGCGGGAGTGCCATGAGCGGGGCACGGGCGTCATCACCGAGACGGGCCAGCATGGGGTGTGGCTTGACTCGCCAATGATAGAACACATCCACGGTGATGGCACGATCCAAAGGGCGCTTCCGGCAATGTTCCGCCAGTACAAGCGCTTTGGGATCGACATGAGGAAGGAACCGGTCCTCGTGTATCCCACCCTTCACTACCAGAACGGCGGCGTGGAGATATCCGACGACACAAGCACCTGCGTGGAGAATCTTTTCGTGGCAGGCGAGACCTCCGGGGGCGTTCACGGCAGAAACCGGCTCATGGGAAACTCCCTCCTCGACGTGGTGGTCTTTGGCAGGCGTGCGGGGATGGCTGCTGCCGAGAGAGCCCGGAGCGTGAAGCCGGGGAGGCTCACACTCGAACACGTCAGGCGCTATCATGAGGAGCTTGACGAGGCGGGGATCGGGAGGGAGAGGGTGTCCCCGATGATTTTGCCGCCGTACGCTCGTCGCGAAACCAAGCCGGGTGCCAACCCGGTGGTGCCGTGATGTCCCTCTAATCGTGCGTCGCAGAGTGTGAAATAGGAGGCGGGTGACGATGCCTGGGAGCACTGAGATGGGGCCACCCGTCGAGGCGCGGCTGGCCGAAGCTCCGGTGGAGATCAACCAGAAGTGGTGCAAGGGGTGCGATATCTGCGTTGCCTTCTGTCCGAAGGGGGTTCTCGCGAGACCAGAAGGGGGGAAGGCGCAGGTTGCGCACCCCGAAAAGTGTACACGCTGCCGGCTCTGCGAGATCATGTGCCCTGACCTCGCGATCGTGGTGGTGCCGGCCTCACGCAGCGGCATCTCGTCTTGTGAGCGGGGAGGTGACGCGGATGCTTAGCAAGGTCGGCACGAGGCTGATGCAGGGAGACGAGGCGTGCGCGGAGGGAGCGATCGCCGCTGGGCTGCGGTTCTTTGCGGGCTATCCCATAACGCCGTCCACCGAGATCGCGGAGGAGCTCGCCCTCGTCTTGCCTAAGGTTGGCGGGAAGTTCATGCAGATGGAGGACGAGATCGCGAGCATCTCCGCGATCATCGGGGCTTCGCTCGCTGGAGCGAAGTCCATGACCGCCACCAGCGGGCCGGGGTTCTCTCTGAAGCAGGAGGGCATAGGTTTCGCCGCGTATACCGAGGTCCCGTGCGTCATCGTGAACGTGCAGCGGGTGGGGCCGAGCACAGGCGTGCCCACGGCCCCGGCACAGGGCGATGTAATGCAGGCGCGCTGGGGAACTCATGGGGATCACCCGATCGTGGTCCTGTGCCCGTCATCGGTCGCTGAGACCTTCACGCTCATAGTCGAGGCATTCAACATCTCGGAGCGCTGGCGAATGCCCGTGATATTCCTCATGGACGAGATCATCGCCCATATGCGGGAGAAGGTCGTGGTTCCGGATGCGAGCGAGATCAAGCTCGTGGAGCGGCCACGACCGAAGGTGCCGCCGGACGCGTACCTTCCCTACGCCGCGGGCGAGGACCTCGTCCCTCCGATGGCCGATTTCGGGTCCGGATACCGCTATCACGTGACGGGGCTCACGCATGACGAGACCGGATTCCCCACTACAAAGGCTTCTGAAGTGGACGCCCTCACGCGACGCCTTGACGCGAAGATGAGAAAGGCGGCGCCCCACGTTACGTTCGTGGACGAGTTCATGGTGGACGATGCCGACGTTGCCGTCTTCGCCTACGGCGTGACCGCTAGGGCGGCTATGAGAGCGGTCCGGGACGCACGGGCCCAAGGCCTTAAGGCCGGTCTTATAAAGGCGAAGACGCTCTGGCCGTTTCCCGAGGGACACGTGCGAAGGGTGGCCGAGCGGGCGAGGGCCATAGTTGTTCCGGAGATGAATATGGGCCAGCTCGTCTTGGAGGTTGAGAGGGCTTCCGCGGGCCGCGCCCGAGTACTGGGCCTCTCCCGCGTGGATTCTGAGCCCATCACGCCAGACGAGATCCTGGCGACACTGCAGGAGGTGTGAGCGGAGCGATGGCAATGCCTGTAACCCATTACCTGCGGACGAGCAAGATGCCTCATATCTGGTGCGCAGGCTGTGGCCATGGGATAGTGCTCGGAGCCGTGTTGCGGGCCATAGACGCGAATGGCCTCGATAAGGACCAGGTGTGTGTCGTCTCGGGCATCGGGTGTGCCTCTCGCGCGCCCGGGTATCTCGATTTCAATACCCTCCACACGACCCACGGCCGTGCCATCGCCTTTGCCACGGGGATCAAGATGGTGAAGCCGGAGCTGAAGGTGATCGTGCTCACCGGGGATGGCGACGCCGCTGCGATTGGTGGAAACCACCTCATACACGCCGCCCGCCGGAACATCGGGATCACCACCATATGCTTCAACAACAGCATCTACGGGATGACGAACGGTCAGTACTCGCCGATGACTCCGACAGGAAGCCTGGCGAGCACAGCGCCGTATGGGAACATCGAGGAGCCCTTCGACCTCTGCGAGCTGGTCTACGCGGCGGGGGCAAGCTATGTGGCTCGCGGCACCGCCTATCACGCTCTGCTCTTATCGAAGCTCATTGCGAAGGCCATAGCGACTGACGGGTTCTCGTTCGTCGAGGCCATCACGCAGTGCCCCACCTACTATGGGAGACGCAACAACATGAAGTCCGCTGTGGAGATGTTGAAATGGCAGAAAGAGCACGCTGTGCCGGTGGCCGCAGCGGCGAAGCTGTCTCCGGATGAGCTTGCGTGCAAGTTCAAGATAGGCGAGCTCGGTGCGAGAGCCAGGCCCGAATATACGCAGCGATACGCTGCCTTGATCAGGGCGGCCCAGGACGAGGGGGTTGAAAAGGATGCGTAACGAGGTGCGGCTGTCCGGGAGCGGTGGACAGGGGCTCATCCTCGCGGGCATCATCCTCGCCGAGGCGGCCATCCGCGACGGTCACGAGGTGGTCCAGACCCAGTCATACGGGCCGGAGGCGCGCGGGGGAGCGAGCCGCGCCGAGGTCATAATCGCGGACGAACCCATCGACTACCCAAGGGTCGGCGTCCCCGACGTCGTCCTGGTGATGTCGCAGGAAGCATGCAACAAGTACGCAGAGAGCGTCAAGCCCGGTGGCATTGTCATCGTGGACGAAACGAGCGTCAAGACAGTGCCGACCGTGGAAGGCGCGCGCGTGGTGCTCCTCCCGATCACTGATATCGCCAGGCACGAGGTCGGTCGGCAGGTGACCGCCAACATGGTGGCCCTGGGCGCGCTTGTTGGGACCGCAGGGCTCGTAAGCCTGGAGGCCGCGGAGCGTGCGCTCGGCGATCGCGTCCCGAGAGGAACCGAGGATGTCAACCTTAAGGCGTTCAGGCTGGGGATTGAGCGCGCGAGGGAGGCAGCGGGTCGAACATGAAGCTTCATGAATACCAGGCGAAGGAGATAATGCGACGTTACGGGATCCGTACCCCGAGGGGCGAAGTGGCGAGCACCGCCCATGAGGCGGGCGAGATCGCTGCCAGGCTCGGGTGCGTGGTCGCCGTGAAGGCCCAGGTGCGCGTGGGCGGGAGGGGCAAGGCCGGGGGCATCGCGGTTGCGGGCACGCCCGACGAGGCCAGGATCCAGGCCGCGCGTATCCTCGGGATGAACATCAAGGGCCTCGCCGTGACAAAGGTGCTTGTGGAAGAGGCTGTGAGAGCTGAGAAGGAGTATTACGCCGGGATCACCGTTGACCGCGCCCGTCGCGCGATCGTGGTGATGGCGAGCAGCGAGGGCGGGGTCGACATCGAGGAGGTTGCCGCGCGGGCGCCGGAGAAGATCGCCAGGGTCTGGGTGAGCCCTAGAGCGGGCTTCGAACCATGGGAGGCAAGGTCGCTTGCGATCGCGGCCGGGTTCGACAGGAAGGCGGTGAGCCACGCAGGGGCGTACCTCGCCGCTCTCTTCCGGCTCTTTGTTCGGGAGGACGCGTCCCTTGCGGAGATCAACCCCCTCATGGTCTCGGAGGACGGCAACGTGGTCGCTGCGGACGCCAAGATCACCATTGATGATAACGCTCTTTTCCGACATCCAGAGTATCAGGCGCTCGCCGAGGATGAAAGCGACGACCCCCTCGAGCGGGAGGCCCACAGGCGAGGCCTCACCTACGTCAAAGTGGACGGCAACATCGGCGTCATCGGAAACGGCGCGGGCCTCGTCATGGCCACGCTCGACGCCATCAGCGCCGAGGGTGGCCGCGCCGCGAACTTCCTGGACATTGGCGGCGGGGCCAGGGCCGACGTGGTGAAGAACGCTCTGGAGCTCATTCTCATGGACAGCCGCGTGAAATCGATCCTCATAAATGTCTTCGGCGGCATCACACGCTGCGATGAAGTGGCCTCCGGGCTTCTTGCGGCTGCGGAGTCGGTGGGCGTGCGCGTGCCGATGGTCGTGCGGCTGGTGGGAACGAGAGAAGAGGAAGGCAGAGCGCTTCTGCGCGGGACCCCCATGATGATCGCCGTGGAGGACATGGCGGATGCAGCAAAGAGGGCGGTGGCGCTTGCCGCGGGGGAGGTCGTATGATGGGCATCTTCGTGGGAAGTGGCACCAGGCTTGTCGTTCAGGGCATAACCGGCAGGGAGGGCCGGTTCCACACAAACCGCATGAGGGAGTATGGCACGAGCGTGGTGGCGGGTGTGACCCCGGGCCGCGGCGGGTCCGAGGTGGATGGAGTGCCCGTGTACGACACGGTGGCCGAGGCTGTGGAACGTGCGGGCGCCAACGCGTCGTGCGTGTTCGTGCCGGCTCCTGCGGCCGCTGATGCCGTGGCCGAGGCGCTCGCGGCCGGGGTCGAGACGGTGGTGTGCATTACGGAGGGCATACCGACTTTGGACGTGCTGGCCGTGCTTGACGCTGCGAAAGCACGTGGCTGGAGAGGACGCATCATCGGGCCGAACTGCCCGGGGATCGTGACGAGCGGCGAAACCCTTGTGGGGATCATGCCGGGGCGCATCTTTGTTCCCGGCCCGGTCGGACTCGTGTCGAGAAGCGGGACGCTCACGTACGAGGTGGTGAACCTCCTGACGTCCACGGGGATAGGGCAGTCTACGTGTGTGGGCGTCGGCGGCGACCCGGTCATCGGGACGACCTTCGTCGATTGCCTTGCCGAGTTCGAGCAGGATCCAAGCACCAAGGCAGTGGTCCTCATCGGTGAGATCGGCGGGCAGGACGAGGAAGACGCGGCGGCGTTCATCCGCGATCACATGAGTAAGCCGGTGATCGCCTTCGTGTCGGGGCGCACCGCACCGCCCGGCAAACGCATGGGGCACGCCGGTGCTATAGTCTCGGGCAGCATGGGAACTGCGGAGTCGAAGGTGAGGGCGTTCCGGGCCGTGGGCGTGCCCGTTGCCGACACCATTGCGGAGATAGCTAACCTGACAGGGCGGGCGCTCGGCTTGTAGCTCTAGGTACGGCGCCATAAGTTTTCGTCTGCTTTCTTGACGCCGCTAGGGTTGCGGGTTTTGCCCCCCGGGGAGGGCGTTCCGAGCGGGGTGCCTTGACAAACGGTGCATCACGGGACCGGCCTGCGAATGGGCGCACGACCGAGGGGGTGGGCTGCCCGGATGGCGCCCACCCCCTCGGTCGCGACGTGGCGGTGGCGTTGCTTTTCTTCATCAGTTCGCCTTCGAGCCAAGCGGGATGAAGAAGAACAGGAATATGATGGGAATGAATACGATGAGGCAGATGAGGATTATCCACATTATGGTATAGAATTCCTGGGTCATCTACGCTACCTCCTTTCGAAGTCGGGCAGGTCGCGCCCCGGTTCGGTTGGGTCCGGTCAGGCTAGCCTGTGGACTCCCGAGCGGCCGGGTCCGCATCTTTCAGGAACTGCGTGAGCATGCTCGCGGCAAACCTTTGGAACTGCGGCGTCTTTGCAAGCTCCAGGAGGAGCGTGATGGAGCCGCCCGGGATGGGAGGCGGTCCGGATCCCTGTAAGCTTGCGCTTTCGGTCAGCGAGGACTTGACAAGCGCGCTGATCTGGGCAAGAGCCCCCGCTGCCTCGTCAGCCAGCTTGAGCGAGGATTGGACCTTGTCCAAAGTGTTGTTCACGGTGCCGTCGGCGATGGCGCTGCGGATGGCTACCTTCGCACGGGCGAGCAGATCCGGGCGCGAAGCCGGCGTGCCGGGCCTTGCCGGGGTCTCGCTTTGTCCGCCGTCGCCTTGCGTGGGTTCGCCGGGTTCGGGTGGTCGGGGGTTAGCGGCGGGGGCGTTCACGGCCTCTGGGACGTTCGTGGCGGCCGGGCTGCTGTGCGCGCGGGAAGCCCGATCTCGCATGTACTCCCTGTTCCCGACGGTGGGTTTTGCAGCGTTCCCGGTGTTTCCGGCCTGCCCCTTCTCAGGCGCAAGGGCCGCGCCCCCCGGGCCGTTTCCTTGCCGGGCGGTTTCGATGGCTTCGAGCCTCAACGACACGTTGTCGTAAGATTCCTCGAGCCTTTTGAGGCCTCGCTCCAACCGTTGCAGTATCAAGGTCTGCTGGGCGACCGCCTCCTGTAACGTCTGTATCTCTCGACGGGAATCCCTGGTATCCTGAACCTCCATGGAAAACCACCCCGCTGCCTATCTATACCCGTAGAGTCTCGTACGGTCGGCACTACATTATATGAGGCTGGCTCACAACTGTGCGAGGCGGCGCAGGTCTCCCACTTCCCCCGTAGGCGCTGGCAGCCTTAGGCCGGCTGTTCCTCTTCACCAAAGCACCCCGATCCGAATACGATCTATCAGCGCAGGGCACCGCCCTGCCATAGTACTCCGGTCCGTGCGGGAAGCACCAGGCCGGGAAGGTGGGACATAACACACATGGCGAACGACATGGAGGAACTTGTAGCTAGAATCCGCAAGGGTCTTCAGGAAAACCAGGGAGGGTCGCTTGCGGGGATCCTCCGTGAAGCGGGGATCTCGCCTGAAAACCAGGAGACGCTCAAAGGCCTTCTGAGCGGGTTTGGTTACTCTACGTCTCAGCTTTTTGACCCTCTTGAATTGACGAAGATCGCTCAGGGGCTACTCGCCGCAATGCCCGAGGAAACCCGACGTCAACTCGTGAGCGTCGTTCTCCAGGCGGTCGCTGACCTGAGCGCGCAAGACGTGCCTGCGGAGGTCAAGGACGCTCTCTCGTCGCGCCCGGTGGACGGTGGCGATCTGGGCGTCCCGCATGCCGAGGGATAAGGAGGGATGAGGTGCTCGCGCCTTGGAGAGGGTCGCCTTCGAGGAGGTGACCACGACGTGCTCCTCAAAAGACTACGAGGAAGGGTTGCGGAGCAGACCAGTCTGGACAGGATCATAGACGTTCTCGACCTTTTGGGCAGCATATTCTTCTTGGTAGCCGCGATCCTCGCGTTCTTCGTTCCGTCGCCAGCCGTCCCGCCCCCACCTGTATCCGGAGACGGCCCGCCGTTCTCGGGCGGCCTGTACACCGACGCCAAGTAGAGGCGCGTGCAGCCCAGGACGACCTGTGGCGGACCTCCTGGGCCGGGCTGGGCGTCTGCCAACGCCTGGATCGGGCGTGCGATGGAGCCGGTGAGATGAGAGCTGGTGTCGTGGCGAGGAGCAAACCCGGGCGGCGCTCCATATGATAGTAGCGAGGCGGGGGTCGTATGGAGCGATCGCGCGCGGGCGGGGACGTCGTTAGGCACGAAGAAGGAAGGACGGTGGGTCCTTCAGGTGCCCCTGCGCATGGAGACGAAGGGAGGTATGACAGGTGACCCAAGAGATCGAGTTCTGGTGGATAATCATACTGCTGTTCGTCCTGCTCATCCCGATGTTCCTGGTCTTCTTCCCGCTCTTCCCTTGGAGCAAGAAGGCCTGATCCCATGAAGGCCTGCACGCGGGGAGGCAGGGCAACGGGAGTATCCGGTGGTCCGTCCGGCGGGTCGGCCCGGCGTGGGCTAGAGCCAGACGGTGCGGAACCTCATGAAAAGTGAGGAAAGGGGGGCTTCTCATGACCCAGGAGCTCGAATTCTGGTGGATAATCATATTGCTCTTCATCCTCCTCATCCCAATGTTCCTCATCTTCTTCCCGTTCTTCCCGTGGAGCAAGAACGCGTGACGCGTCCGGCGGGCGGGTGAAGCCGGGGAACCGGGGAGGAGCAAAAAGGTGGTACAGCAACTCGAACACTGGTGGATCATCATACTCCTGTTCGTTCTGTTGCTGCCGCAGCTCGTGGCGTTCTCCACAACGCTCGCCGCAAGCTATGCCCGGCGAGCATGACCTCGGTACCAACTCACAGCCTCCTCGCACGAAGGGCCTTCGGCCTCCAGGGCCGGGGCCCTTCTGCGCGGAGCCCGGCGCCGCGCGGTTCCATGACTCACCGTCGTCTCTCGTTCGGAATATCATTTAGCGTCATCGAAGTCTGCCATAAAGGAGGATTAGACGCATGCTCCCGAGTTATGTCGTCTACCTCATGGCACTTGCCGCTCTCGTGCGCAGACTGCGCCAGAGCGCACGGGACACAGGGCCCCGGCCCGTCCGCAAGATCGTGTTGTTCAAGCCCGACGTGGACCCTGACAGGGTCCGCTCCATAGTTGAGGAGTGCGGAGGAAAGCTCAAGAAGCAACTGCCGATCGTCAACGGCGCTGCATGCGTTTTCCCCGAGGAAGCTACGGCCATGGGCCTCCTTTCGCGCGCGGGCGAGGTGGCGTGGGTCGAGGACGACCTCGTCATCTCCATAAACAGCGCTTGCTTTTTCGTCCCGAGACCGCGCCCGCGTCCGCGCCAGCAGATAGTCCCGTGGGGAATCGCCAAGGTCCGGGCGCCCGAGGCGTGGGCCCATGCGAGCGGCAGAGGTGTGCGTGTGGCCGTCCTTGACACGGGAATTGACATGAACCACCCGGACCTCAAAGCCAACATCGACGGCGGCTTCGATTGCATCAACGAGACGACGAACGTCATCGATGACAACGGCCACGGCACCCACGTGGCGGGCATCATCGCCGCTTGCAACAACGATCTCGGGGTCGTGGGCGTTGCCCCCGAAGCAAGGCTGTACGCAGTCAAGGCGTTTGACTCGAAAGGACAGGGGCAGGTATCCGATATCGTGCAGGGCGTGGAATGGTGCATCGCGAACCGCGTGCACATCATCAACATGAGCTTCGGGACGATCGACTCCAGTAAAGCCCTGGCGATGGCTATCCAGAAGGCGGCGCAAACCGGCATCATCATGGTAGCCGCCGCTGGCAACGACGGCAGACGCGACAACGTGCTCTATCCGGCCCGCGACCCCAACGTCATTGCCGTCGCCGCTTCAACCCGCGACGACCGGATCGCGGCGTTCAGCAACTCGGGCGAGCAGGTGGCGATGGCTGCTCCAGGGGAAGACATCTACTCGACGTACAGGGAGGGCGGTTACAAGAGCCTGACCGGGACGTCCATGGCATGCCCTCATGTGACGGGAGCCGCGGCTTTGCTCCTCTCCATCTCCCCTGGGCTCGCGAGAGATGGTGTTCGAGAGGTTCTGTGCCGGACGGCTACCAAGCTGCCAGGGTTCTCTCCAGATCAACAAGGGTCGGGCGTGGTGAACGCAGGCGCGGCAGTAACACGCGTGCGCCTGTCCGCCTAGAAACCCGAGCCCGGGTCCTCAAGCCCCCGGCTTTCCTGTGAGTGGCGAGGTGATTCAGTATGGCCCGAATATCCCGTGTCCTCGAGGACGAGACCTTGAGACTGATGAGCCTGCCCAACGTTGTAGGCGTGGGGCGTGGATACAAGGCCACAGCTGGCGTGCGGACTTCCGCTGAGTGCATCGTGGTCCTCGTGAAGCAGAAGGTTCCGGGAAGGGTCCTCGAGGCTCAGGACATGGTGCCCGCCGAAGTGCGTGGGATCCCCACCGATGTGGTGGAGGTCGGAGAGATACGTTTCCTTGGAGCTCGCGTGGGTGCTGCTGACCATGGGGAGGAGAACGTGAGCAGCACGGTCGGCGCCCCGACCTCGGGCTCATGTGCACGCAGGCTGGAGCGGATGCGCCCGGCGCGGCCGGGCGTGAGCATAGGGCACTATCAGACGACAGCCGGCACATTTGGGGCGGTCGTATGGGACAATAAAACGGGCGAGCCTTTCATCCTCTCGTGCAACCATGTGCTGGCAAATGCGACTTCGGGTCGCGATGGCAGGGCAAGGGCGGGCGACCCGATCGTCCAGCCGGGAGCGGCCGACGGGGGGACGGTCGAGCGGGACCGCATAGCTGTCCTGGAAAGGTTTGTGCCGATTCATATGTCCGGCAGGGTGCCTGCATGCATGGCCTCGAGGGCCGCCGAGAAGGCGATGAACAACTGGCTGCGCGCGACCGGAACGTCGGCGCGCGTCGAGATAGTAATAAGGCAGTTCCCGTTTGCGGCGAACACCGTGGACGCGGCGCTCGCCAGGCCGCTCCGCCCCGACTCCATTGAACCATCTATCCTTGACTTGGGCGAGCTCCGGGGCGTGACCGAGCCGGAGCTCGGAATGGCGGTGAGAAAGAGCGGCCGGACAACGGGGGTGACGACCGGCGAAATAACATCGGTCGACACGACGGTTAGGGTGGTATACTCTGGCAACGTCACGGCGATTTTCAGGGATCAGATCGTGACGAGCCCAATGGCTGACGGAGGCGATTCCGGGTCGGTCCTAGTGGACGCCGAGGTGCGGGCGGTGGGCCTCTTGTTCGCCGGCTCCGATAGATCGACGATCTACAATAGAATGACCAGCGTGTTGGACGCTCTGGGCGTCACCACTTGAATTCGAGGCGGGCTCCGTCCGAATCCCAGGCGCCTCGTCGTGCGAGCAGCGACATCCTTACCGCCATCAAGAGCAGAGAAGCAGACTCATCATGCCCGCCGTACTCGGTGACCTTGTATTGCAAGAAAACGGCTGCGCGCAAGGACGCGGCTAAAAGCAGGAAAACGGGACCAAGCGACGAAAAACCAAATGGTGACGCCAAGCAGGGCGGCATGAGACCGTTGGATTCTCCCGCATTGTGCCAGACCAGCTCGATCATAGTACCCAAGGCCGGCGCGGGCTCGCCCAACTTCGCAGCCCCCGGGGGATCACGGGTCGCCGCTGTAAGCTCGCGCGACATCTCGGCACGCGGCCGGCCTCTGTCCGGGGTTGTCTGCTTTGCCCGCCCGGGACCGCGCTTGCGCCGCGCCTCGCTCGAATTCGCTGCGCGGGCGGCTGACGAGACCCGGGAGCCCTGTCGGCTGGTCAACGACAGCCCTGGCACGCTCAAAAAGAGAAAGCGGGGACTCGTGGCGCCATAGTCAGGCGATCTCTGGCTTACACCGGCCTTGGAGGTGAGCGGACGGTGAGAACGTTTGCGATAGTTGCATTGAGCTACCTAATAGGATCGGTCCCCTTTTCATACCTTGCTGCCCGGGCATTTAAGAAGATCGACCTCCGGAAGGTGGGATCTAAGAACGTCGGCACGACCAACGTGGTGAAAACGGCAGGTCTCATCCCCGGTCTTCTTGCGGGCGTAGGCGACTGCGGCAAGGGGATCCTGGCTGTGCTTATCGCGAAAGCCACCGCACCCGAGCTGCCCTGGGCCGCGTTCATCGCGGGTTTGTTCGCGGTGGTGGGTCACAACTGGCCCGTGTGGCTCGGCTTCCACGGGGGCGGGGGCCTCGCAACATGCATCGGCACACTGCTCGTGCTGTCGGCGGCTTCCGTATTCTATCTCCTTGCGCTGTGGGGCGCCTCGTACGTTCTCACGAGGCACAAGTACGCGAGCTCCATGTTCGGTTGCGCGTCGCTGCCCGTGTTTCTCGGGATTTACGAGCAGTCATGGGCGTACTTCGGCTTCGGGCTGGGCATGGGCGTCTTGCTCGGCGTAAAGCAGGTCGTAGCCTGGCTGAGATATGGCACGAAGCCAGACAGCATAGCTGCTTGCTGACTCCCGTGGCGGGCACCGGGTGTTCCGCAGCGTTTTCAGGAGGGGAGCGACGTGTCAAGCAAGGTGTACTTCACGAACATGCGAACGAAGAGCGGTCTTTCTTTGGTGGACAAGGTCGGCGTGCTGTTCGACGCGGCTGGGTTTTCGGAGCTCTTCGAGAAGGATGACCTCGTTGCCATCAAGCTGCACGTAGGTGAGCCCGGGAACCTTGCCTACATTCCGCCGCAACTCGTGAGGAAAGTCGTCGACAAGGTGAAAGCCGCGGGTGCCCGGCCCTTTCTCACCGATTCAAATACGCTATATGTGGGGAGACGGTCGAACGCGGTTGACCACACCGTATCCGCTCTGGAGAACGGCTTTACTTACGCGACCGTTGGGGCCCCCTTCATCGTGGCCGACGGCCTGACCGGCCACGAGCATATGAAAGTGCGCATCGACGGCGTGCGGCTCAAGGAGGTCCGCATAGGCGCGGCGATCGCCCAAGCCGACGCGATGATAGCCCTGTCGCATTTCAAGGGGCATGAGGCTACGGGTTTCGGCGGGGCCATCAAGAACATAGGGATGGGCTCGGCGAGCCGCAGCGGCAAGCAGGAGCAACACTCGGGCCTAAAGCCGGCGGTGCGTCCGGAGAAATGCACAGGGTGCGGAAGGTGTGTCAAGTGGTGCCCCACCGGTGCGCTCTCCGTTGGCGGCGATGACCGCAAGGCCCGTATAGACCCGGAACGCTGCATCGGGTGCGCAGAGTGCACGATAACCTGCAACAACAGAGCTATCAGGGTGGAATGGGAGAAGGGACAGGAAGGGAGTCTCCAGGAGAAGATGGCTGAATACGCGCTGGGAGTGGTGAAGACCAAGGAGGGCAAGTGCGGGTTCATGAACTTCGTCATGAACGTCTCTCCCCAGTGCGATTGCTATGCGTGGAACGATGCGCCCATAGTGCCGAACATCGGCATCCTTGCCTCGCGGGACCCGGTGGCCATAGACGCCGCCTCTGCTGATCTCGTGAACCAAGCGCACGCTCTGCCCGGGTCGGCCATAGAACACATCGCCAGTGCTGACCCCCACTCGGACAAGCTTGCGGCGCTCTACCCGGAGGTAGACTGGACCGTGCAGCTCAGGCACGGCGAGCGGATCGGGCTTGGCACGAGGGACTATACGCTGGTCATGGTGGGCGTGGTCTAGGTATGGTGCCATGAGTTTTCGTCTCCTTTCTTGACGGCGCTAGGGTTGCCGGTGCTTGCGCGACGGGGCGTGGAGGATTCGGATGTGTCCCACGCTGAATTCGAACGAGGCGCGCCGCAAGCACGCCGTCCCCGGATGGCAAGGCCGATAGCCTTAGGCAGGACCCCTCCGCCGAAAAGTGGCGCGAATTCTCGACGACATACTTAGTGTCCTCGTGAAGAGGCACGGATACGTGCACCGCACCGTACTTGGGCTCCGGCTGTGGCAGGGAGTCCGGCCACACGGCGACGAACGACGGGCAGGGTGGTAGATTTCGGGAGTACCTGACGCAACGATGCAGCTCGGAACGAAACTGGGAAGACTATGACCATGAGTGAGCGGACGAGCTCACGCTGCGACCGATAGAAGCGGCCAGGGCGTGAGATGCGGTGGCGGCCTCGCCAAGCGAGGGCGGAAGAGCGCTCCAGACTCTCGGCAGGGGTCGAGGCCGGTCCGCTCAGGCGTCGCGGAAAACGCTGCCGCGTGCCCGCAAGGCCGGGGGCCGGGGCGGGGTCGCCGCGTCGCCGCACGGAGGGCGGAAGAATGCCGGATGCGCACGTTACGGGACGGGACTTCGGGGATGTCGTGGATGAGCTCTACATCGTTGTAGAGAGGTCCGCGCGTGGATGGCTATCGCGGGCGAGATGGCTTCAGCGGAAGGACATGGCGATCGACGGGATCAGGGTGCGCGATCTCGCGACGGTCGCCCGGAACGACGTCATGCACTGCGTTTTGGGCGTCGTTGAGGTGTGGTTCCGCGAGCCAGGCGGCAGACGGGCGAAGGACCCGGAGTTGTACAACGTGCCGATGGTCGTTGCTCTCGAGGGCGTTGACCTGCCGGAGGAACCGTTCGCTGAGATCGCCGGCCCAGGCTACCGAGCCCTTGTCTGCGATGGCACAGGCACCGCGATGTTCGCCGGAGCGATGCTGAGCTATGTGGACCAGGGGTCCTCGCTCCCTGCTGTCCAGGGCGTGTTCGAATTCCGCAGCGTGGAGCCGACACAGAGCTCCTTGGCGCCCGAGGCTAGGAGGCTTCCGGACGCATCCACGAATACGCTGGTGGCGGTGGATTCGACGCATGTCATCAAGGTTTATCGCAGAATGGTGAATGGTACATCTCCAGACCTGGAGATGAGCGTAAACCTCACGAGAGCAGGCTTCCGTCACACGCCTGCTGCGGTCGGCTACGCTGTGTACCGTGCCCATGACGGAAGCTCCTTCCCGGTCCTCCTTGTGCAGCGATTCGTGATGAACCAAGGCGAAGCATGGCGCTTGTTCCTTGCGGGCGCGTTGGATTTCGTTCGCGGCGTGGAGCCCGATGCGCGAGTCCGCGACGAAAGCCGGAAGGCCCGGCTCGGCGAGATCACTGCCATGCTCCACGACGCCTCTGCGAGCATTGACGACGAGCCGTTCCGACCAGAGGAATTCGAGGCCGCGGACGTTGCCAGCCTCGAGCAAAGCCTCGAGGCGGCGGTGGCCGGCTCGGTGGAGGCTCTACAGCGGGCGGAGGCACGATACGAGCCGCAGCAAGTCGGGAGGATGAGAGACGTCTCTGCCCGGGGGCGGGACATTGTCCAGCTCGTGAGACGCGCGTCGCGCGTGCTCATGTCCTCCGACGACCTCGGGAAGAAGATCCGGATCCACGGCGACCTACACCTCGGGCAGTTCCTGATGGTTTGCGGGGACGGCGGAGGCATGCCTGAGGACTTCGTCGTGATCGACTTCGAAGGAGAGCCACTTCGGCCTGTCGAGGAAAGGAGGCGTAAGGCCAGCCCCCTTCGTGACGTGGCCGGGATGCAGAGATCCTTCGACTATGTTGCTTACTCTGCGGCTTTCGCCGCTCTCGAGGAAGGCGCGAAGCGGGCCGGTAACGGGCTGGGCGGCAGCGCCCAAATGCCGGGACCCAGGGCCGGGGTGGGGGCGGGAGCAGGGGAGCGCCCAGACGACCCCTTGAGGAGGGCCAGGACATGGGGTCGGCACGCGGGAGGCTCGTTTCTGGCAGGTTATCTGCGCAGGGCACGCTGCAGCCCGCTGGGGCTCGTGCCGCGGAACGATAGGGACTTCAAGCTCCTCCTTACGTGCTTCAAGCTGGAGAAAGCGCTGTATGAGGTGAGATACGAGCTTGGGAACCGGCCGTCGTGGGTGGAGATCCCCCTTGCGGGGGTGTTAGATTGTGTCGACGAGCTCGGCAGCCTTGTCGGCACTCCGTGAGGCAACACCCTCCACGGCAGGCTCGTCGCGGCGGCGCGATAGCGGCGGGGCGGCAGCGTCGCGACAAGGAGGACAACGACCACGGGCAACGAATGAGCCGGGCGACGAGGAGGCCTGAAAATCCGATGGCGAAGCGACTATCCGTGACTCTCATGACGAACGAGTACCCGCCAAACGTGTATGGAGGCGCGGGGGTGCATGTTGACTACCTCTCCCGCGCGCTGGCGAAGTTGATGGATGTGGAGGTCAGGTGCTTCGGAGAAGAGCGGCCTCCCGCATCCAACGGACTCGCGGTGCGGGCCTATAGACCCTGGGATCTCGTGACAAGATGTGGCGATAAGCGCCTCGCTAAAGCCCTTTCGCCCCTTTCGACGGACCTTGCGATGGTGAGCGACCCGGTCACGGCGGATGTGGTTCATTGCCATACCTGGTACACTTTCATGGCTGGGTTCTACGCGAAGGAGCTTTATGGAAAGCCGCTCGTGACCACCATCCACAGCCTCGAGCCGCTCCGCCCGTGGAAGGAGGAACAGCTCGGCCCGGCTTACAAACTGAGCCGGTGGATGGAACGCACGGGGGTGCTCGCATCCGACAGGGTCATCGCTGTCTCAAAGGGCATGAAGGACGACATCTTGAAATGTTACACCATTCCCGAGGATCGCATCCGTGTCATCCATAATGGCATCGACCCGGACGAGTACAAACCCACACCTGGCAACGACGCGCGAAGAAGGTACGGGATAGGTGATGACTATGTGCTCTTCGTAGGGCGAATGAGCAGGCAGAAGGGAATAGTCCACCTGCTGGACGCCGTGGCGCACTTGCCCGAAGACACGCAGGTCGTTCTCTGCGCTGGAGCACCCGACACCGAGGAGATCGAGCGAGAGGTCGTGGAGCGGGCCGAAGGGAAGCGGAACGTTGTGCTTATCCGGGAGATGGTGCCGAAGGACCGGCTCATCGAGCTGTACACGAATGCCCGCGTGTTCTGTTGCCCGTCAGTCTACGAGCCGTTCGGCATAATCAACCTTGAAGCCATGGCTTGCGAGACTCCCGTGGTGGCATCGGCCGTCGGGGGAATACCCGAGGTCGTCGTGGATGGCGAGACCGGGTTCCTGGTCAGGCCCGGCGACCCCGAGGCCCTCGCCAAGGCGATCAACACCCTGTTGGCCAACCCCGAGCTCGCCAGGTCGTTCGGCAAGGCTGGCCGCAGGCGCGTCGAGGCGCAGTTCAGTTGGGATTCCATTGCTCGCCAGACGAGAGACTTGTATGCGGAGCTGGTTGCGTCCGGCCAGGCGGGGTGCGAGTGACGCGACGGGCTCAAGTTCCCTGCCCGTTTCCTCCGCCCGTATCGCCTTCCGTTCCGCCCTCGCCTCCGGTATCAGCAGCGGGTCCGTGCTGGGCCTCGATCACGTCCCCTGGAACTGTGTCGGCGCAACTAGCGCCGCCGCCGTCAGCACTGTCATTGCCTGGGCGGGCGGCGTTGCCAGCCTTCGCCGGCCCGGCCCTGGCGCCGCCACCATCTGCGCTGGCGCTGGCCTCGAGCCGCCATTCGAAGTAGGCCCAGATGCCGTTCGCTATGCCGCGCGCGGCCTTTTCTCGAAAGGCAGGGTCGATGAGGAGCAACTCCTCCGTGAGATTCGACATGAAGAGCACCTCGACCAGGCACGAAGGCATCGTTGCCTCTCGGATCACGTAAAGATCCGGCCTCTCGCGAGTTCCGCGGTCCAGGCGACCTGTCTCCTTGACGAGGCTCGCCTGAACGCACTGCGCCAGCCGGCTGCTCATCGGCACGTTTGAGCAGAACAGCGTCTCTGTGCCCGCGGGTTCGTCGGTTCTGCCCGCGTTTGCGTGTACGCTCACAAAGGCGTCGGCGCGCGCGTCGGCCGCGATCCTCACCCTTTCCGGCAGGAAGACGCTCACGTCGTCAGTTCGGGTGAGGACGGCCTTGGCTCCCGCCTCCTCCAGCATTGCAGCGAGGCGTTTCGCGATGTCGAGGGTCACGGCTTTCTCCTGCAGGCCCGTGGAGCCGATGGCCCCCGGGTCGGTCCCGCCGTGTCCGGGGTCCACCGCTATCGTCTTCTGGTACAGTGGGGAGCGCGTGATCTCAACGGCCGTCTCGTCCCACGTTCCGCACGGTCCAGGCCCCCTGGGTAATTCGGTATGGCCGACGTAGTAGGGCATGTCCACCACGACCCTCACGGTCATCGGTCCGAACTGGGCCAGCCGTATCCTGTCGACCGTGCCGTCTCCCACCTCGATGGTGGAGTCGGGCGAGTCCAAGACGGAATCGTCGAAGTCCATAACGATCCTGTGAGGGTCTGTGAGGCGCGTGATCTTCACGGGCGGCAAGCCCGTGGATTTCACGCTTACACGCGTGGATTTGAGGCTTGTTGCAAAATCCGCGCCAAGGATCCGATGGCCGAAATCCACCACGACTTCCCCGGGCCTGTCGGGCGACGTGAACACGGAATACGTCGTTTCCTTGACGAGGTCCACAACCACTCGTACGGTGTCCGGCGAATGCTGGCTTGCCCGGATCTGGCGGGCTATTGCGTGAGACACGGGCATCGGGGGAGGGTTGCCCACCAAGACCGCATCGGCGAGGTCCACCACTATCCTTGGCGGTTCGATGAGCACGGACGTCTTATAGCCGAGCCTTCCGCTGCCCCTGATGACGGCCTCGGCCCGTCCGTCTACCTCCCGAAACTCCACGCCGGTGACGCGCTTGGGAAACGTGACCACGATCTGGCGAGGGTCCTCCTCCGGCTGGCTTACGGTGCATGACGACTCCTGGCAAAGGTCAACCACGAGTCGAACCACAGTCGAGCTGAACTGGGCGATCCTCACCTTGTCGATGATCCCATCAGCCACGGCGAGAGGCTCGGGGCGGGAGGGCAGCACCGCGCCCACAATGTCGACGACGAGCCGCGGCGGGTCCTTGAGCGCGAACGACCGCCATGATGCCGCTCCGCGGCCCCCGAGCGACACCGTCACAGTGCCCCGCCCGTCGACCTCAGCATAGTTGACCCCGACGACGCGCGCGAGCTCCTGACCGGAGTCGGCCGGCGTTGACGCGGACGCGGGCACAGCCGCGAGCGAGCGCGCGCACAACGCGAGAAGCCCCGCCACAATGAGGAAGACCGAGAGCAGCTGGGTTTGTGCGCAACCTCGAGGTTTCAACATTGCGCCTCCAACGATTCGACTGCAGCCAGGTTCTCTTTCGACTCCGTTCAGCAATTTCCTCTTCCAAAGGGCGAGTGATCGAGAGCTCATCGGGAGCTCAATGAGGGCGTCTGCGTTCCCCCGTTCCGGGCGGTCGCACGTATGTCGCGACGATGTGGAGCGCATGCCCGGGCTGAAGGCCAGGACGCGCAGCCAGCGCGCATAGCTGCGGCCAGTCCGCGCTGTGCGCTTCTTCACTTCACCTGGACAGCCCGGTAATATGAAGTGTGAGGTGAGCAGGTTGGACGGGGGTTTCGAGCATACCGGCAGCCGAATCAGAAGACTTCGCCGCCTGAGACGCATGACCCAGGAACAGCTCGGAGAGCTTACCGGCCTGCACGTGAGTTACATCGGGCAGCTCGAGCGCGGCCAGAGAACCCCGTCCGTCAAGACCCTCGATGCTATCGCCAAGGCCCTGCAGGTTGACCCGGCGCTGCTGGTGAAATCCACCGGCGATGGCGATGATGAATCCCTCGTCGAAGACCTCCTAGCTCTCGTTGCAGGCGCGTCGCCTGAGCAGGTGAAGCTCATCACGAGGATAGCGGAGACGGTGCTCTCCTCGGGCTACCGGGTCGCGGACCGCGGTCCCGACGCGAAAGCCGAGCCCACCCCAGACGCGCCGGACGGGCCGTCCAAGTGATCCTCACCAGTCCCGTCTACTGACCGAAACATGACCGAAACGGTGAGCGTCGCGCCAGCCGATTCTCTCTCATGCCAAGCCTCCACGGACCGCGGCGTCCCTTTGCTTCCATGTTGGAAAGGTGAGGCCCCTGAAACATGGTGTTTACCAGGGTTGCTATGATGCTTCACGCACGCGTATAATAAGCATCGCAACGATAGTGAGCATTGCAGCGTTGTGTTGGAGGCGACCCCGGTGGACGGACGGCCGATCGGCGTATTCGACTCCGGTGTGGGCGGGCTTACCGTGGTACGCGAGCTGTGGCGCCGGCTTGCAAGCGAGCGCGTCCTGTATTTCGGCGACACCGCGAGGGTGCCCTACGGCGGAAGACCCGCCTTCGAGATAGAGACCTTCGCGAGGCAGATCATGTCCTACCTTAGGGAACGCGGGGTCAAACTCATTATCGTGGCATGCAACACCACTTCAGCCCTGGCTTTGGACAAAGTCGAGCGCGAGTTCGACCTGCCCCTCGTGGGTGTTTTGAGGCCTGGGGCGCGTGCCGCGACGAAGGCTACGCACACCGGCAAGATCGGGGTCATCGCAACTGAGGGCACGGTTCGAAGCGGCGCTTACGAGAGGGCCATAAGAGCATTGATGCCGCACGCGGACGTCGTCTCGCAAGGCTGCCCCCTGCTCGTCCCCATCGTCGAGGCTGGCCGGGCCGACTCTCCAGAAGCCATGAACGCTCTCCGTGAGTACCTTGCCCCGGTCATGGAACGCGGCGTCGACACACTCGTGCTCGGTTGCACTCACTACCCTTTCCTCGCGGACGGCATAAGGCGGATCGTGGGACCGGGTGTGGCCGTTGTAGATCCTGCGGGCGAGACCGTGGAGACGGTGTCGGCGCTCCTGAATGACCTTGGCCTCGCGAGCTCCTCGCGGACAGGGCCTGACGAGTTTATGGTGAGCGGCGATCCTGCAGGATTTGCGCGTGTTGCGGAGAAACTACTTGGCAGCCGGATCCCGCCTGTAGCCAGGGTCGCCTTAGCGGAGCTGCAACGAAGCTAAGATGCGCGGGTCTCCGCTTTGAGGGATTTCGAGCTTATAGGCTTACGGGTTTTGAGAGGTCCACAGGGTTTCTTCTTTGGCAAAGAGAGCGGGTCTTCGGCAATCCGGCAAAGGGGCCGGCCGGCGGGCCGGTGCACAGACGGGCGGGTGGAGGACCGGGCAGGCGTTGTCAAGGAGGCGGTCGTGACGTGCCGAGGCAAGACGGC
The DNA here is from genome assembly GCA_012842395.1 of Bacillota bacterium. Classification (NCBI taxonomy): domain Bacteria; kingdom Bacillati; phylum Bacillota; species Bacillota bacterium. The sequence goes on along the minus strand of DUSX01000017.1, from coordinate 176,444 downwards.
AGAGCGAACCATGAGATTCGTCCGGTCAGGATTACAAGGGGGTACATGAAATACGCCGAAGGCTCGGCGCTGATAGAGGTGGGCGACACGCGGGTCGTGTGCACGGCCACGCTCGAGGATCGAGTGCCGCAGTTCCTGAAGGGGCAGGGCAAGGGTTGGGTCACTGCCGAATATGGAATGCTGCCGAGGGCGACGAGCGAACGGAACCCCCGCGAGGCTACGAAGGGCAAGTCCGGCAGGAGTTACGAGATCCAAAGGTTGATAGGCCGAGCGCTCCGAGCCGTCGTGGACCTCGAGGCCCTGGGCGAGCGGACGGTGTGGGTCGACTGCGATGTGATCCAGGCCGATGGGGGCACGCGCACGGCTGCCATCACGGGCGCCTTCGTTGCTCTCGTGGAGGCTCTTTCTCTGCTCTCCTGCGATGACGGGGAGGCCGGCGACGCGGAGGGCGCTGGCCGCGCTGCCGGACGGGAGCTCGCCCACCCCATCCCGGTGAAGGATTTCATCGCCGCGACGAGCGTCGGCATCGTCGACGGCGAGCTGCTCGCCGACCTCTCCTTTGACGAGGATTCCCGCGCGAGCGTCGACATGAACGTGGTGATGACCGGGGGCGGCAAGTTGGTGGAGGTCCAAGGGACCGCAGAGGGGCATCCATTCTCCAAGGCGGACTTGGATAGGATGCTCAGGCTCGCCAAGGGTGCCATCGACACGCTCGTCAGCATCCAGCGTGAAGTCCTCGGTGAGCTTGCGGCAAAGGTGGGTCGCTGAGTTGTGTCGGCTTGTGCTCGCGACGAGGAACCCAGGCAAAGTGGAGGAGATGCGGGCCATCCTGCGCTTGGGCGGGCTCGGCTCGGTGAAGGTGCTCTCTTCCGCGGATTTCCCCGGGCTTGGCGATGTTGAGGAGAACGGCGAGACCTTCGAGGAGAACGCCAAGAAAAAGGCGCTTGCTGTGGCGGAGGCTACGGGCGAGGTGACGGTGGCCGATGACTCCGGCCTCGAAGTCGACGTCCTCGGCGGCGCGCCTGGGGTGAGGTCAGCGCGGTTTGCGGGAGAGGCGATCCCGCGTGGAGAGTCGCGTGACAAGGCCAATCGCGAGAAACTGCTCCTGCTTCTTAAGGGCGTGCCCGGCCCCGCGCGGACAGCGCGTTTCCGATGCGTGGTCGCGGTTGCATCTCCCGGCGGCCGTGTCCGGACCACCGAAGGCGTGTGTGAAGGGCGCATAATACTTGCTCCTCGTGGGTCAGGTGGATTCGGTTATGACCCGGTGTTCGTCCCAGACGGGTATGACAAGACATTTGCGGAGCTCGGGCCGGAAGTGAAGAATGAGATCAGCCACAGGGCGAGAGCCCTCAGGGCGGCCATTGCGGCGATCCGCGAGCAACTCGGTTTGCCGGCCGCCGGCGGCTTTTGACTTTTGGGGACATTTGCTGTAGAATCTCAAGTTGGGAAAGGCATCACGTCTTGTGTCTCGTTCGGGGCGTAGCGCAGCTTGGTCAGCGCGCCTGCCTTGGGCGCAGGAGGTCGGAGGTTCAAATCCTCTCGCCCCGACCATCTTTTTCTGCGTTCCTTTCTTTCACGCAGTTGTTCCCTCGCCTGTCCATGCGCCTCCAGTGTTCCAGCAACGACTGGTGCGAACCATGAGCCTCGGGCGGGCGCATGCCCGCAGGTCTCAGGGGCCACCGCCGCTACGGATGGCCTTGTGGTCCGTTGGCGTCCCGAAAGTTGACCGCAACGGTCTGAAGGGGAAATCCTTCCTGCGCAGAATTACCTATGGGGGAGTTTCCTAATACTCACGTAGGAGGGGTGTCAATGTCTCCGTTTACAGTGCGGTCTAGGAAGCTTGTAGGCGTCGGGATGCTCGTATTCCTTCTTTCGCTGCTGTGCGCTCTGCCCGCTGTAGCCGCGCAGTCGGCAAGCGGTCACATCGTCATCCTTTACAGCAATGACATTCACGGGCGGCTTGAATCGTTCAAGCCGTCAGGGTCTGACCAGGCGATGGGCGGCGTGGTCAAGCTCGCGACTCTCGTGGAAGATGTGGTGAAGAGAGAGGGCAAGAACGTCCTCATCTTGAACGCAGGGGATTCCATACACGGCACCAACATAGTGAACCTGTTCGAAGGGAAGCCCATGGTCGAAGCCCTGGAGGCGGTGGGCGTCGAGGCCATGGCCGTGGGCAACCACGAGTTCAATTACGGTCAGCCGGTGTTGCTCGAAAGGGCGCAGGAAGCGGGCTTTCCGTTCCTATCGGCCAACACCATTCAGGAGAAGGACGGGCGCGCGCTCCTTCCCGGGGTGCTCATCGTGTCGGTGGGCAGCATCCGCGTCGGCATCCTTGGCCTATCGCCCCTCGATACCTACACGTCAACCCATCCGAAGAACGTCCAGGGCCTCGAGTTCGTCGACCCCATCAGGATAGCGAGCTGGATGGTGCCCTTCCTGCGCGAGCAGGAGAACGTGGACCTCGTGATCGCTCTCACCCACATAGGGTATGAAGACGACAAGCGGTTGGCCGCCGCGGTGCCCGGCATCGACATCATCGTGGGCGGACACAGTCACACGAAGTTGGAGAAACCCGAGAAGGTTGGAGACACCATCATAGTCCAGGCCGGCGAGTACGCCCAGTACCTCGGAAGGCTCGACGTCACCGTGGAAGGCGGCAAGGTCACGACCTTCGCCGGCGAGTTGCTGCCGGTGGGCGCGGACGTGGCCGACGACCCGGCGGTGGGCGCCATCGTCTCTACCTATGGGAGCCAGCTTGATGAAAAGCTGTCGGTGGTCGTGGGCGAGTCCCTTGTGCCTCTGGATGGGGAGCGCTCAAACGTTCGCACGCGTGAGACCAACCTGGGGAACCTGGTCGCCGACATCATGCGCGAGGCGGGGCAGGCTGACATCGGTTTCACCAACGGAGGCGGCATTCGCGCATCCATAGATGCGGGGCCGATCACCGTCGGCGAGATCTTCACGACGCTGCCGTTCGACAACACCCTTGTGGTGCTCGAGGTGACGGGGGCAAACATCAAGGCTGCGTTGGAGCACTCCGTGAGCGCATATCCCGAGCAGCTCGGTGGTTTCCTGCAGGTCTCAGGCCTGAAGTTCGAGTTCGACCCGTCAAGGCCCGTTGGCCAGCGCGTGACCTCGGTGACGGTCGGCGGCGCACCTCTAGACCCGAACAAGCTCTACACTGTCGCCACCAACGATTTCACGGCGGCCGGCGGCGACGGGTATGACATGCTCAAGGGCTCGAAGGTGCTATTCTCGTCGGGTGAGCTCCTGCGCGATGTGATGGCCAGGTACATACAGGAGGCCGGCAAGATCGCTCCTGAGGTAGAGGGAAGGATCGTTGTAAAGTAGCTGGCACAGCAGCCAGCGCATCCTGCAACGCGGACGGATAAGCGCAACAGGCGGCTGCGTGCTGCCTGGAGCAGCGCGGGTCCCGGCAGGCGCGCGAGTGGCCGACGCCCGATGGCGAGCTCGAAGGATGATCGGGCTTGCGTCGGGCTCGGCCGGGTTCGGCCGGGGCCTGCCGGGACCCAGGGGACCCAGGCCTAAACGGCATGGCCCGCGCGCGCCCTCGTAACTTTTCCTGAGCGCGCTAGGGCGAGGATGCGCCAGCGTTTCCGACCTTGCCTGAGAGGTTGGCCATGATTGCGGGTTGCACGAGGGGCTCGAAGGCAAGGGCGCGAGAGAGGAGAGACGGAATGCCATGGGCGGTGATGTGCGGAGAGTATTCCCTGAAGGCTTCCTGTGGGGCGCCGCGACGTCCTCCCATCAGGTGGAAGGGAACAACGTGAACAATGACTGGTGGGATTGGGAACAGCTGCCTGGGAAGGTAGCCCACGGAGACAAGTCTGGCGATGCTTGTGACCAGTACAACAGGTACCGGCAGGACTTCGAGATGGCTCGCGACCTGGGCCACAATGCCCACAGGCTTTCGCTCGAATGGAGCAGGATCGAGCCTGAGGAAGGCCGCTTTGACCGGGCAGCGGTCGAGCACTACCGGGACGTGCTGGGCACCTTGAAGTCCCTCGGCATGGCCACCATGGTGACTCTTCACCATTTCACGAACCCAAGGTGGCTTGCGGCCAAAGGCGGCTGGTTGCGCCCAGAGGTCGTCGGGCTGTTCGAGAGGTACTCTCGCCACGTGGCTGTCGAACTCGGGGATCTGGTGGACCTCTGGGTCACCATCAATGAGCCGATGGTGTATGCCACGCAGAGCTTTCTATTTGGGGTCTGGCCTCCTGAGAAGAAGTCAGTCGTGCTGGCGTTTCGTGTGGCGAAAAACCTGGCGAAGGCCCACGGCCGCGCGTATCACGCCATTCATGAGTTGCTCGAGGCACGCGGGATGCGCCCCTTGGTCGGGATCGCGAAGAACATGATGGTTTTCGACCCCAAGAGGCCTGAGAGCCGGTGGGACCGCGCGGTCGCGTCCAAGATCGACCGCATATTCAACAAGTCTTTCCTTGACGCGCTTACTACCGGCGTCATGGCATTCCCGTTGGTTCGGCGCGAGACCGATCCGAAGCTCGCGGGAACCCAGGATTTCATCGGGGTGAACTACTACTCGCGAACTCTTGTAGGTTTCAACATCAGAAAACCCCAGACGCTTTTCATCGACATGGCTGTCAAGGAGGATGTGGAGAAGAACAACCTGGGGTGGGAGATCTACCCGAAGGGCATATACCGAATCCTCATGAGCGTGAAGGAGTACGGGCTCCCGGTATACATCACCGAAAACGGGATCGCGACCACCGATGACAAGCAGCGTGAGCGCTTTCTCGTGTCCCACCTTCGCGAGGTGGCTTCCGCCATCGCAGACGGGGTGGACGTCCGCGGGTATTTCCACTGGTCGCTCGTGGACAACTTCGAATGGAAGGAGGGGTTTACGCCTAGGTTTGGCCTCGTGGAGGTGGACTACAAGACTCAGGCGCGGATCGTCCGTCCGAGCGCGAGACTGTACTCTGAAATCATACGGACTGGGTCGCTGCCTCAGGAACGCCTGCAATAGCTGCTGATCATCATAACCGGCTGACAACACTCGGAGCTTGATGGGTGATACTGCGAAGCGTGGCAGGATCTGCCTTGACAAGCAAAACGTGGCACCAGTATAATGATAATGCGGTCCTACAACGTTATAGGAAGCGCAACCCGGGTGGAGCCGATTCGACCTCGCATGGGCCCAACTCCAGTCCGTCGGGCGTCTCGTTGCATACATCCGTTACGAGTCGATACACCTGTCCCAAAGGGAGATGGGTGTAGCTATCTCGAGAAGTCAAGAGGAGGCGAACCTCGTGAGACACCACCGTGTCCTGATAGCTGCGATGACGCTGGCGCTTCTTGCAGGTGTGGCGGGGCTCTCGCCCGCGCACGTGCTGGGTGCAGATGAACCACTGTATGTGGCGCTCATCTGGCACAATCACCAGCCGTTCTACAAGAACCCCGCTACCGGTGAGTACATGTTGCCGTGGGTCAGGATGCACGCGGTCAAGGATTACTACGACATGGCCTCCATTCTAAAGCAATATCCCAACGTTCATTGCACGTTCAACCTGGTCCCATCCCTCATCTTTCAGCTTGACGAGTGCGCCGCTGGGGTGCGAGACAGATGGCAGATCGTTGCTGAGAAACCTGCGTCCGAGCTGTCCCGCGAGGACAAGGAGTTCCTTCTCAGAAGGTTCTTCGATGCGAATTGGGACAGGATCATCAGCAGGTTCCCACGATACTGGGAGCTATTGCAGAAGCGTGGAGAGACGGTGAGCGACCAAAGCATTGCACGCGCCATAGAGGCGTTTACCGAGCAGGACTACAGAGACCTCCAGGTTTGGTTCAACCTCGCCTGGCTCGACCCGGACTTCAGGGACCAAGACCCCGCCATGAGGGCGCTCGTTCAGAAAGCCCGGGGCTTCACTGAAGAGGACAAGCGCCAAGTGCTTGCGAAGCATACCGAGATCATGAGGGAGATCATCCCGCTTTACCGGTCCATGCAGGACTCCGGCCAGATAGAGATAACTACTACTCCCTTTTACCATCCCATAATGCCGCTCCTATACAACATAGACCTCGCGCGCGTGGCAAGCCCCAGGCTCGATCTGCCCGCCAGCGGTTTCGCGCATCCTGAGGATGTCGAGGCGCAACTCGAGATGGCCGTGAAGTTCTATCAAGACCATTTCGGCCGTGCGCCGCGTGGGTTGTGGCCCTCCGAGCAGGCCGTCGGACAGGACCTCATCGGGATCGTCCATGATGCAGGCTTTCAATGGATGGTGTCGAGCGAAGGGGTGCTCGCTCGGTCCCTCGGCGTGAGCCTCCGTGATGGCTCCGGAAATGTCACGAGACCAGACCTTCTCTACAAGCCTTATGTGGTTGAGGAGAACGGCAAATCCGTTGCCATCCTCTTCCGCGACATAGTTCTCTCTGATAAGATAGGCTTCAGTTATTCCGGGATGAACGGCACCGCCGCTGCGCTGGATCTCATGAATTACCTGCGCAAGGTCAAGCGAGACCTGGCCGGAGTGCCGGGCCCTCACGTGGTGACGATAGCGCTCGACGGCGAGAATTGCTGGGAGTACTATGCCAACGACGGGAAGGAGTTCTTGCACTCGCTCTACGGGATGCTGAACGCTGACCCGGATTTCAGGCTAGTCACGGTCGAGGAGTACTTGAGAGCGCATCCCGCAGAAGCCAGGCTTTCCAGATTACACACAGGCTCCTGGATCTCCGATAACTTGGAGACATGGATAGGCGAAGCCGAGGAAAACAAGGCGTGGGAGTACCTGTCGCGAGCGCGAGACGTTCTTGCTAGGTATTCGGCGGAGAACGCCGACAATGAGGCGGCGCAGCGAGGCATGGCGCTCGCATGGGACGAGCTCTACGCCGCTGAAGGCAGCGACTGGTTCTGGTGGTATGGCAACGACCAGGACTCCGGCAACGACGCTGCGTTCGATGAGCTCTTCAGGACCCACCTCCAGAACGTATACACCGCCATCGGGCAACCTGTTCCTTCGTATCTCTACTTGTCTCTGATCCCGAAGCAAGCGGCCAAGCCCGACGTGAAGATGAGCGGGCTTGCGAGGATAACGCCGGACGGCAGGATCGATGCAGGCGAGTGGTCACCGGCGGCGATGTACTTCAAGACGCAAGCCGCCCCCATGCCATCTGGCGAAGGCGAGATGGTGCTCAGGGCGCTCTGGGTGGGCGTAGACGCAGACAACCTCTACCTGCGCCTCGATGTGAAGGGCGGGCTGGAGAGCTTCTTCGGACAGGACGTCGCCCTCGCGGCGTACCTGTCGAACCCGAGGCGGGCCGAGGCCAACAGCGTTCCCAGGTGGAGCGGGCAAGGGTCTCGCGCAACAGTGCTGGGGTTCGCGCCAGGAACCGAGGTGCTCATCGACCTCCGGGCCATCAAGGGGCCAGGCGTTGCAAAGGCTCGCCTTGCGTTTGCCGACGGGAAAGAGACGTGGGTCGATGCGAACGAAGTCTCGTCCGTCGGGGCAGACCGCACCATTGAGGTCCAGGTCCCCTTTGCCGACATCGGCTTGCGGCCCGGAGAGTCTGCGAGCCTTGCAGTGGTGGCGTCGAGGGGCGGCAGAAACGTCGACCTCTTGCCGCTCGGCGGGCCCGCTGAGGTGAAGGTGCCTGAGGCCATCGTCGGGAAGACGCTGTTCAAATGGGATGACCCTGCCGGCGACGACCACGGCCCCGGTACGTACACCTATCCCTTGAACGCCGTCTTCACCCCGGGTGTGTTCGATATGCTGTCCTTCGAGGTCCTTGAGGTCCAGGACGACATCGTGTTCCAGGTGAGAATAGCGAGCGACATCACGAACCCGTGGAACTCGCCTGTGGGGGTGTCGCTGCAGACCATCGACATCTACATAGATACCGATCACAAACCAGGGTCCGGAAAGACCGAGGCTCTTGGCGGAAGGCACGTGGTCTTCGCACCGGAGTCGGCATGGGAGTACGCCATCTGGGTCGAAGGGTGGAACCAGAAGGTCTTCACGGCCGACGGAAAGGAGGTGCAGGAGGCCGTCCGGGTGAGCCACGACCCGGTCAACAAGGTCATATCCGTGCGCGTGCCCAGGGCCGCCCTGGGCGATCCGCAAGCCAACTGGGGATACCAAGTGTTTCTGATGAGCCAGGAGGGATATCCCTCCCCGGGGAACCTGCGAGTGCGTGAGGTGCTGTCCGTATCTCAGGAGTGGCGCCTCGGCGGGGGAGATGACTCCGAGGGCGACCCGAACGTGATAGACCTGCTTGCGCCCCCGGGCACGACTCAGGAAGACATCCTCGGGGCCTACGATGTGAACGCGGGCAAGCTTGCCGAGGTCCCGATGGTATACGGCGCTGACTGACGTGAGGCCTTTCTTGGCCGGCCTCGGCCGGCTGGAAGGGCGTCCTCGTTCGCGGGCCGGGGCCGCGGCGCGCCGTGGCCGGCGTGCGGATGAGCTTGATCACTCGGCCTTGCGCTGCAGGAGTCGGTGCGATATCATCTGTATGTCGAGAGGCGGGTTCCCAGTGAACACGATCCCGCACAGGAGTGTACGATGGAAGCGTTTCGAAAAAACGAGGACGACCTTGAAGGCGTGAGCGCGCAGACGGGCGGCTGCGGCTCGCCTCAGATCGAACGGCCGCCGGTGCCGGATGAGGCGGCCCGTCTCATTTTGGATGGCCTCTTGCACGAGCAGGACACGCCCTATGTGGAGAGGCCTGATGGAGAGACCGTGGCTATCAGGATCCGCGCGAGGTCGCGGGCGGTATCCGGCGTGGACCTGGCTTTCCGGCGCGAGTCGGCCTCCGGAGGCAGCGTCTACGGGCTTGTTGCCATGGAGCCGTACGCGACCGAGGGCGTGTTCACTCACTATCGCGGGGAGGTCCAGGTCTCCGACGGCGTGCTCCTGTACAGGTTTGTGCTGAGGCCCAGCGACGTCGCAACGTCAGGCGGGAATGCCGGTTCGGGCGGTGTCCTCAAGGTATGGTGCACACCATCCGGGGTTTTCCTTCGGGAGCCCGACCCAAACGACTGGTACACGCTTGACGTCTCGCGGCTCCGGGTTTTCAGAACGCCCGAGTGGGTCCATGACGCAGTGTTCTACCAGATCTTCCCGGACAGGTTCGCAAACGGCGACCCGACCAACGACCCTCCAGGCACTCGCCCGTGGGGTGAGCCGCCTACCCGCGACAATTTCTTCGGCGGGGATTTCCAGGGGATAATCGAGAAGATCCCTTACCTCAGAGACCTTGGGATTACGGCTGTATGGCTGAACCCGATTTTCCAGTCCGTCTCCAATCACAAATACGACACCGCGGACTACATGCGGGTTGACGGCTCATTCGGGGACCTTGCCAAGTTTCGCGAGCTCGTTGAGGCGTTCCATGCCGCGGGCATAAGAGTGGTCCTCGACGGGGTGTTCAACCACACGGGGGACGAGTTCTGGGCATTCCAGGATATCGTGGAGAAAGGACCAGCGTCGCCCTACGTCAACTGGTACCATGTCCACGGGTTCCCCGTCCGCCGCAGCCCGAAACCGAACTATGAGACCTGGTGGGGATTCGCGGACCTACCGAAGCTGAACATGGGGAACCCCGAGGTGCGTGCATATATCCTAAACGCGGTGACCTTCTGGATGAGGGAGGCAGGGATCGACGGGTGGCGGCTGGACGTGCCCAACGAGATCGACCATTCGTTCTGGAAGGTCTTTCGCGACCACGTCAAGAGCATCAATCCTGACGCGTATATAGTTGGTGAGATCTGGCAAGATGGCACGCCGTGGCTCAAGGGTGACGAGTTCGACGCGGTCATGAACTACGTTTTCCGCGATGCCGTGCTTGATTTCTTCGCCAGGAAGAAGGCGTCCGCATCCGAGCTGGTGGCGACGCTAGAAAGGCTGAGGGCCCACTACCCGCACCAGGCCAGCGCAGCGCAGCTCAATCTCCTAGGCAGCCACGACACCGAGCGAGTCCTTACAGCGTTCCACGGCGACAAGCGCCGGATGATCCCCGCTGTGGTGTTTCAGATGGCTTACCTTGGCGCGCCCATGGTGTATTACGGTGATGAGGTCGGGATGGTGGGCGAGAAGGACCCTGGCTGCCGAGGAACCATGGTTTGGGACGAAAGCCTCCAAGATCGTGAGCTGCTTGGACTCTACCGACGGCTCGTGCGGGTGCGCAGGAGGAGCGCGGCGTTGCGCCGTGGTAACGTGCGGTGGCTGCTGGTGGACGACTCCATGAGGACGTTCGCTTTCGCCCGAACCTTTGGGCGCGAGCTCGCGGTGGTCGCTGTATGTGCGGGCGAAAAGCAGGTCACTTTGGACCTCGACCTCGCCGCCGGGTTCGGGGAGGAGGCCGCGTGCGCGCCCTGGTCCGGAGGGCCGCGCGGCGACCGCTGTGCGCATCCCCGCGGCGACAGCTTCTGGGACGCCATCACGGGGCGCATGGTTCCCTCCAAGGGCGGCCGTGTGAGGCTGGAGCAGCTCGGGCCACATCAAGCGGCCATCTTGCTCCCCCTGTCCAGCGAGCCCGATGAGGGTCCGACATGAAAAAAGCGCGCCACGGCGCTTGACAATGCGGTCGAGGCATGCTACATTATGCATAAATACGCACATCCTGGCGAAAGCAGCCTGCGCAGGCCTCGGAAGCACAGGGTGATGCAAGTCACGGCAGATACAATTCACCGTGAAAAGCTCGACGAAAGCCATGAAGGGGAAGAGTAGGCCGGATATGCCGTCCTAGAGAGCCAGGGCCGGTGGAATCCTGGTACGGCATGCCGGTTGAACCACACCCCTGAGCGCGGACCGAAACCAGTGCCGTTGCCTGCCTGGTGGGCCACGCGGCCCCCGACGGGGACCGGCGCGGGGAGTAGGCTCTGACGGGTTCCGCCCGTTAGCGCGGGGAGGTATAAGCCCTTGACTCGCGAGTTCGTGACGCTCGCAGCAACGCCGGCACCACGGCACGCGGCATCACCGTCATGGTGGTCCGCTGCGGCGTCGCTTGTCACGACGCGTCTTGTGCGTGACGCGTGACGGCGTGCGCCGGCTTCGTGTGCGTGCGCGCGGCTGTCGAGGCGGGGCCGTACCGGGAAATGAGCGGGTTACGGCTTTGTGCGGTAACCAATAAGGGTGGGACCACGGGAGAACGCCTCTCGTCCCTTGCGGGACGGGAGGCGTTTTTGCGCTAGTAGCGGGCTGAGGCGAGCAGGAGGGGCCGACGCACGCGGCCGCACGCACGGTGCGCGAGTGGGCGGCCCAAGCAGGGGACAAGACACGAGAGCCTGTTATTACCTGAAGAGAAGAAAGAGGAGGCAGTCACCAATGAACACGCAGAAGACCAGAAGGATTGTGCTGATCGCGGTGATGGCCGCGGTGCTTGCCTTTGCAGGCGTCACGAGCGCCGCGAGCGATGACTCGCTGGCTAAGGTCAAGGCAGCGGGTGTTCTCAGGATCGGGGTGGACGACGCGTTTCCACCGATGGAGTATCGCGATGACAAGGGCAAACTGATCGGGTTTGACGTGGATCTGGCGGACGAGATCGGGCGCCGCCTTGGGGTCGCCATAGAATGGGTGCCGGTCGCGTGGGACGGGGTAATCCTCGCGTTACAGTCAGGCAAGTTCGACATCATCCTATCCTCCATGACCATCACGAAGGAACGCGCGAAGCAGATAGATTTCAGCCCACCATACATTTGGGGCGCGCAGATCATAGTCGTCAGGGAAGGCGATAAGTCGATAAACACCGTAGCAGACCTCGCAGGCAAGGTGGTAGGGAGCCAGCTCGGAAGCACCGGTGAGATCGCCGCAAAGAAGATCGAGGGCATCAAGGAACTCAAGTTGTACGGCCAGTTCACAGAGGCGTTGACGGACCTCGCCATCGGGCGCCTACAGGCCGTGGTGGTGGACGAGTTCGTGGGCCGTTACTACATAACGAAGCGCCCGGGCGTGTACCGCGTGCTCCCTGAGCGGTTGGCAGAAGAAGAGGTGGGTATAGCCTTCCGCAAAGGAGATAATGCGCTGCGCGAGGCGGTGTGCGCGGCCGTCGAGGCGATAAAGGCGGACGGAACGTACTCGGCCATCTCCAAGAAGTGGTTCGGAGTGGACGTCCTTCGGAGGTAACGCGGCGCGGGATGCAAGGTGAGCCCGCGTTTCCGGGGTCGGCGTGATGTCAGGGAAGCGTGAGCAGGGCTGGACCGGCGGGCCGCGTCACGTCTGCAGCACACATGGCGTTATGGCGTGGCCCGCTGCGAACCGCTCGCCGCGCTCGGGAAGGCTGCGCAGGGCTGTCGTGGCCGTCGCGTTCGCGGCGGGAAGGCTCGTGAGCAGCTGAATGTGATTGACGTCAATGTGACGGAGGGAACGCGACATCCGTAACTCGCCGGGGCGATTCCGGGAAGCTGGACAGGACTGAGTGAGGAGCGAACGCATTATGGATTTCATGCTCATGGTGAAGCTTGTGCCGGTCCTAGTGAAAGGCGCCGCGATGACAATGGAGCTCACCTGCCTTGCGGTGGTGGTCGGGACTGCGCTCGGGCTCCCGATCGCATTGGCTCGCCTCTCGCGTCACCCGCTCCTCCGCGGGCCGGCGTCGCTCTACACGTGGTGGATGAGGGGGACGCCCCTCCTCATGCAGCTCTTCCTCATCTACTATGGGCTGCCACAGGTTGGGGTGACGCTGGATCCTTTTCCTGCAGCCGCGCTCGGGATGACGCTCAACGCGGCCGCGTACATAGCAGAGATCCTACGCGGCGGCATCCTGTCCATAGACAAAGGCCAGATGGAAGCCGCACGGTCGCTCGGGATGAGCTACATCCAAGCGATGAGGTGGGTTATCTTGCCGCAGGCCGTTCCGAGGATCATCCCGCCCATGGGCAATGAAGTCATCGCACGGCTCAAGGACTCGTCTCTCGTATCAACCATAGCCATGGTGGATCTCATGCGAGCCGCTCAACAGATGATCGCCACGACGTTTCGGCCGCTTGAGATCTTCTTTGCGGCCGGGGTCTTCTACCTTGTCATGACAACGGCCTTCACCGTGCTTTTCGGCTCATGGGAAAGGCGGCTTGCTGAACGGGGCAAGGAGAGAGTCCCAGCGATGGCGCGACTTCGGAGGGCACTCGCTAGTCTTGCAAGCGTGCGGGCGATATGGTAACATAACGATGGACTCAGCGCTCGAGAGTCGCTCGCTGCTGCCGGGCGGAGTTCACATGCGCTGCGTGGGGTTGGCGCCATTGGGGCCGTGCCTGGGTGTGCCGTGCGAGACAAGGCGGTATCGGCGGCAGGCAGGCGTGGAATGCGCGGCGCTGGTCGCAGCAAGGCTCGAAGAGGTTGGCTTCGGGCACATTTGGGGTCTGTCACAAGATCGCGAGGTCTTTACGCGCCTGTAGCTCAGGGGATAGAGCAACTGCCTTCTAAGCAGTGGGCCGCAGGTTCGATTCCTGCCAGGCGCGCCATTGTTTTCGGTGCGATGGCGCAGCACAGCGGGCGGGCGATGGTCGACCCCGGGTGAACCCGGGGTCTCTTGTTGCTGCCGGGTCGGTGTAGCGAGATATCCCCTGCCTCCGGAGGTCAACGAACGTGCACAGGGGTTTTTCGGCGGCTGAATCGCGAGTGGTCCTCGGCGGGGTCGTGGCGCTGCTCGCCATGTGCATTGCCGTGCTTCACATGCCCGCATATCTGCCATTGTTTGCCGGATTCTTCGGGTGCACGTGTCTTGCGGTGCGCCGTGGGTTCCATCCTAGGGCGCTGGCCCAAATGGCCGTGGACGGTGTCAGGAAGGCGATCCTCCCCATCGAGATGCTGGCGCTCATCGGGGTCCTGATGGGGCTTTGGAGGCTCAACGGGACCGCCGCGACCGTGGCCGTTTACGGCAGCGCCCTGGTGAAGCCCCGCTACTTCGCGCTGAGCGCCTTCATTCTGTGCGCGCTCGTCTCAATGGCCGTGGGCACCGCGAACGGGGCCGCGAGCATAATCGGGCTTCCGCTCATGATGTTGGGCCACGCATATCAGTTGTCCGAGGGACTACTTGCAGGCGCCGTGATCTCAGGAGTCTACCTCGGCGACCGGTCATCGCTGGTCTCGAGCGTGCTGCACATGGTGGCTCACCTCACCGGCAGCGATCCTCGGACGTTATTCCGGCGGCTCGCCATCACGCTCGTCCCGGCCATGGCCGTGTCTGTGCTGCTCTACTGGCTCATCCCAGCGGGCCACATGGACGGAGCGGGATCGCGCGATGTTGCAAGCGTCTTCCAGTTCGCAAACGGGGCTTTCCCCGCCCTCCTAGCAGCGCCGGCGCTCATGATTCTGCTCGCGGTGCTCAGGGTGCCCATCCTCGTGAACCTGGTTCTCAACGTCGTTGGAGCCGCGACCGTGGCCGTCGTCGTCCAGCACACATCGCCCGCGCTCGTCATCCGTACGGCTCTCTTCGGATGCCACGTGGCCGCCCCTTCGTCCGCCACTCCTGTAACGGTTGGGGGAGGGCTCGCGTCGATGGTTGGCGTCTTGCTCGTTCTGGTGTCGTCAACCGCCTTGTCCGGGGTATTGTCGGGGACTGGGATATTCGAGGCCGCGCTTGGGAAATGGCTCTCCAACTTTTCAAGCCCTCGCAGGCTCCTCATTGCGACCATGGGCTTCAGCATCGCGACCGGGATGGTTGCCGCAAACCAGGCGCTCTCAGTGGTCGTTCCGTGCACGCTCCTTGACCGCGTCTACCGTGAGAAGGGGTTGTCAAGACTCGCTCTCGCTCACGCGGTTTCCGACTCCGGCGTCATAGTTGCGCCCATTGTGCCGTGGAGCGTCGCAGCGCTTGGGCCCGCGGCGATCCTGGGCGTGTCACCTTCCGCATACATTCCGTACGCGTTCCTCTGCTGGGCGCTTCCTGTGGCGTCCGTTGCCTGGATTCTGTTAAGTCAAGGCAATTGCAGTGGGTTCTTGCCATCCCATTGTCAATCTCTTCGCTGCTGTGGTATGGTGGAGCGCGGACGGTGACAAACATGGTACTGCATGCTACGTGGATTCCATCCGGTACCTGCGATGACTTCGGGGAAGAGGGGGCACGCTCCAGTAGCGGGGGCGGGGGCGCGCCCAGTTTTGATGGGCGCCTTTTCGTATGGGGTGAATCGCCTGACCGCTTCCACGGAGAGGCCGGGATCGCGAAGTCCAGTAGGCGGCACAAAGGGTACGCGCGCCACCCCTTTCTTATGACGCGTGCCGAACTTGAGCTCGCCCTTGCAACGCTGTTGGAAGCTGCAGCGGGCATGCGCGATCTACCGAGCACAAGAGCTGCCAAGGTGCTCGCGCTCCTGCCGTCGCGGGACGGCAGGCCTGAGCCGTCGCCGTTGCTGCTGCGCGAGGCTTTCATGCTGCACGGTGAGGAAGGCTTCAGCCGACCACAGAATGGCGGCTTTGAGGCGCAGGGCGTTGTCACGTCCGGCCTGCCTCCAGCAGAGCATGCGGCCAGGAATGGCCAGGGGAGTGGCACTGGAGGCAAGCAGGGCAGGGCCGAAGAGACACCAGCAGGCGTAGACAGCGCCGCAGATAACGGCCAGACTCAGGCTGGTATCGAACCCAACGGCCGGAGGTCGGTGGGGCTTTACCGAGTAACAGGCGTGTCCCTGTCTGCGGCCGATGCCCTAAGCCTCCTTGCGGTCGTGCCGGAGGACGGCGACTCTCGTCCAGGGACGAGCGCAGCCCACATCGCTTTGGGCCCCGACTTCCGCTTTTGGGTGAAGGCGGCCAAGCTCGCCCTCGAATTTCTCGCAAGGCAAAGGCTGGTGCCGTGTATCGTGCCGGTCTCCGAAGGAGGAGATCAGCAGAAGGACGCGGCCGGCAGACTGGAAACCGGGCGCCAGGCCGCATCGATGGGCAGGTCGAAAGCGCGAGGAGAAGCCACGGTCCGCCGGACTGGGACCAGTACTGGTGCCGCTGTCAAGGTCGTTGACGCCTGCGCCGACGCGGCAAGGGCAAGAGCGAGGGCAGGATGGCGCCCGGCGCTGGACCTTCCCGCCGACGCGGTCCGCGTGCGGGAGCTCGCCCAGTCGATGCCCGGGCTCTGTCGCGCGTTCGTGGCCCCCGAGCGCCTGGTCCAGGCACGGCAGCCTGCCGCGTCGAACGGTCGGCCTCAAACCGCGGACGAAAGGGTGGATGAGGCTACTACGACTACGACCGCCGGGCGCATGCTTTCCTCCGGTGATGCTCTCCTGCAGAGTTTCCTGGACTCGACCATCGACGAAGCCGCACGTCGCTGGCTCTCCGAGGAACGGCGACGCCGCATGAGAGGTTTCCTCGGCAGCAGGGACTTGTGCATCGCGGAGGCTGCCATGAGAGCCGGCGTGTACAGGCATCCGTCAATGGCATGGCTGTATGCCCTTGGCGAAAGGCGTCCTTTCGTTGACAGGCCGGCGGCTGAGCTTGTGAAGCTGTGTGCTGACATAGAGCAGTGGCTGGTCGAAAGCGGTGGGAGCGGGACAGTCGGCGGATTTCGGACGTGTTTCCGGCTTCTGCCACCTGGAGGGGAGTCTGCGGTGGCGAGGGCTCCGGGAGCGGTGCCCTCGGCGTTGACGCCTGCTTCGGTATCGTCAGCAGAGATTGCTTACGCCGGCCAGCGTTCGATTTGTGCTGGTTATGATGTTGCCCACGACGATGTCTGGGCCGTTGAATACCTGCTGCAGGCGATCGACGACCCGAGCCTCGTGGTTCCGGCTGCGAGAGTTTGGCGCGAGAAGGGACGGGTGCTGGAGTTCCTGGGCCGCCGGTTCGAAAACCCCCAGGAGAGGCTCCTCGCCGACTTAGGGCGTGCTTCGCGCTTGTTCCCGGCGATAGAGGACAGCCTCAAGGCAGCCCGGCCTGAAGCTTGCTACCTTAGTACGGCCGAGGCATACTCGTTCCTGCGCGAGGTGGCTCCGTTGCTCGAGGAGAGCGGCTTCGGCGTCCTTGTGCCACCCTGGTGGGACCACAATCGCCGCAAGGCCGCACGTCTCGGTATCCACCTCAAGGTGCGGGCCCCGGCGTCGGCGTCCGCGTCGCCCGGGGCGGGTGCGCCCAGCAAATCCTATTTCGGCATGGACAGCCTGGTGGAATACGACTGGCAAATAGCCCTCGGCGACCAGGTCATGGATAAGGATGAATTCCGCCGCCTTGTGGCCCTGAAGGTTCCTCTCGTGCGCGTGAGGGGCGAGTGGGTCGAGATCCGTCGCGAAGACATCGAGGCTGCCATCAAGTTCTGGGACAGGCGGAGGAAGGCCGCGGTGCTGACCGTTGGCGAGGCGCTCGCCGCAGCCCTCCAGGCGGGGTCAGGGGATGGGCCTGGCCTGCCCGTAGTCCGCGTGGACGCGGACGGTTGGATGGGCGACCTTATCGGGCGCCTGGCCGCCAGCGAGAGAATCCAGGAACTCCCTCAGCCCTGCGGGTTCGCGGGGAGGTTGCGCCCCTACCAGGTGAGGGGCTACTCATGGCTGTCCTTCCTGAAAGAGTGGGGGATCGGGGCGTGCCTCGCCGATGACATGGGGCTCGGCAAGACCATCCAGGTGATAGCGCTCGTCCTCCGGGCGAAGGAGGAAGGTGCCCTCAGCGGCCCGGTGCTGCTTGTTTGCCCGACGTCGGTGGTGGGCAACTGGCGCCGGGAGATCGGGCGGTTCGGCCCGTCCCTGAAGGTTATGGTTCATCACGGCGCGGACAGGCTTTCAGGCCACGAATTCGCAGCTCAGGCGAGCGCCTGTGACGTGGTCATCACCACATACTCTCTCGTGCACCGTGACGAGAAGCATCTTGCCTGCGTTGAATGGCATGGCATAGTCCTGGACGAGGCGCAGAACATCAAGAACTCCGACACAAGACAGAGCCAGAGCGTGCGCAGGTTGAAGGCGGGGTTCAGGGTGGCCCTCACTGGGACTCCCATCGAGAACCGCCTGTCTGAGCTGTGGTCGATAATGGACTTTCTCAATCCTGGATACCTCGGCCCGGCGGCGGAGTTCCGGAGGAGGTTCGCTATCCCCATCGAGCGCTATCGGGATCGAGACCGGGCCGAGCTGCTGCGCCGCCTCGTGGGGCCGTTCATCCTTCGCAGGCTAAAGACGGATCCGCGGGTCATCCAGGACCTTCCGGAGAAGGAGGAGGTAAAGGTCTACTGTACGCTCACCAGGGAGCAGGCAACGCTCTACGAGGCCGTCGTAAGCGACATGCTCCAGGTCATCGAGACGACGTCAGGCATCGAGCGGCGCGGCGCGATCCTCGCCACCCTGCTCAAGCTAAAGCAGGTATGCAACCACCCTGCTCAGTTCCTGCGGGACAGGAGCGGCCTGGACGGGCGTTCGGGAAAGCTTGCGAGGCTTGCGGAGATGTTGGATGAGGTGGTGGCCGGAGGAAACCGGGCGCTCGTGTTCTCGCAGTTCGCCGAGATGGGCGCTATGCTCCGTGATTACCTCTGCAACAGGCTTGGGTGCGAGGTGGCGTTCCTCCACGGTGGGGTGCCGCAGAGGGCCAGGGACGAGATGGTGCAGCGGTTCCAGGATGACCCTGACGGCCCGCCGGTCTTCGTCCTGTCCCTGAAGGCGGGAGGACTTGGCCTCAATCTCACGCGGGCAAACTACGTATTCCATTTCGACAGGTGGTGGAACCCTGCGGTGGAGAATCAGGCTACCGACAGGGCGTTCCGCATCGGGCAGACCCAGAAGGTGCAGGTGTACAAGTTTATCTGTGCGGGCACGCTGGAGGAACGCATCGACGAAATGATCGAGGACAAGAAGCACCTGGCGGACGAAGTGATCGGAACGGGCGAGGAGTGGATAACCGAGATGTCCACGGACGAGCTACGCCATTTGCTCCTGCTGCGCACTGAAGCTGTAGCGGACGACGACTGACCTGACAAAGGACGGGTGATCGATGGCACGAAGCGGTGAGTTCGGAAAGAACTGGTGGGCGAGACGGTGGATCTCGGTGCTGGAGTCGTTCGGCTGGTCGAACCGCCTGCAGAGAGGGAGGTCATACGCTCGTTACGGGAACGTGCTTGAGGTGGTGGTCGCGCCCGGGGAGGTCAGGGCGAAGGTTCAGGGATCGAGGGCCCGTCCCTACAGGGTGACCATCAGGGTGAAGCCCCTTGACGACGCAGAATGGGAGAAGGTAACGTCAGCCATGGCGGAACAGGCGGTTTTTGCAGCACGCCTCTTGGCAGGCGAGATGCCGGAAAACATCGAGGAGGTTTTTACCCGGAACCGGGTCTCGCTGTTCCCTTCGTCCGGGCGGGATATCGTGACGACCTGCTCGTGTCCGGACTGGGCGAACCCCTGCAAGCACGTGGCGGCCGTGTACTATGTGCTCGGGCAGGAGTTCGACCGCGACCCGTTCTTGCTCTTCCTGCTCCGTGGGCGGAGCCGCGATGGGTTGATGGCCGCGTTGAGAGCCAAACGTATGCAGGCCGAGTGCCCTGGGGTGGACAGGAGGCCTTCCCCGAGACGCGCTGCCGCTCCGGCAAAACACGACTGTGCAGCCAGCCGCCAAGGGGCTGAAGGGGTTGGCGGTGGCTGCACAGGCACTTGGAGTGGCGCCGGGAATGGTGCCCGTGACGACGGCCAAGCTGTTCTGGAGGCGGTCTTCGCTTCCACCGAGGCTTTCTGGGCGGGCGATGTGCGCAAGGTCGAGGCTTTGCCAGTATCGGTGAGTCCTCCGGTGGTGCCAGGGGCGATCGCGAAACGCCTCGGCGTGCCTCGACCCTGGCGCAGCAGCCGCGACTTCGACGAAGGGAGGTTCGCGGTGGTGCTGGCGGACTACTACAAGACGGTGAGCCGGGAAGCCCTGAGCCTTGCTTACGATGGCGGCGGGAACGGCACCGGCATGACCGGCTGCGGTGAGAGAGCTGGCGGGGATGGCAATGCGGACGCCGGCGGTGATACAGGTGAACCGGCTCGCGGTGTATAATATTGTTAACTGCGCAGTGTTTGCTTCCGGGGCTCGGTCGATTGCCTCGAGAGACAGCTGATGCCACATCGCTACCGGATGGGAGTTGATAGGATGCCACGGCCGCCCAAGTGCAGGCGAGTGGAGTTCTTGCCGCAGGTAACCGTGTTCAAGCCTGCAGGGGTTCCCATGCGCGATCTGCGGGAGGAAGTGCTCTCCGTGGAGGAATTGGAGGCCGTCCGCCTGAAAGATCTCGAGGGGCTTGAACAGGAGGAGTGCGCCGAAAGGATGCAGGTCTCTCGACCGACATTCCAAAGGGTGCTTGTGTCCGCCAGGGAGAAGATCGCCAGGGCCCTCGTCGAAGGCGCGGCTATACGTGTGGAGGGCGGCAACTACCGAGTCGCGAAACGTGAGTTCCGATGCCGGGCGTGCGGTCACGAGTTTGAGGTGCCCTTCGGAACCGGGCAACGCGGAGTGGAGATCACGTGTCCTAGGTGTGGAGCTGGCGAGGTGCACCGGACCGACCAGAACGGCCACGGATTCGGAAACATGCCCTGGGGCCGTCATGGCAAGGGATGGGACCGCGAATGACTGGCCCCACAGGCCTGGGCTCAGGGCTGCCCGGTTTGGCAGGGACGCGCGGCATTATGCAGAACCACTGGTAGAGCACGTTCTTGCGTCCGCGCAAGGGCGAGAACGAGGGGGAGGGTCGTGACATGGGCCAGACGGACCAGGTTCCCGAGCTTCCGGAGATACGCAGGCGCGCGAAGGAGAGCATGCAAGGGATCTGCCGGGTGTGCCGAGTGTGCGACGGGACGGTGTGCGCAGGTGAGGTCCCGGGCATGGGCGGGATCGGCACGGGTGCCGGCTTCATCCGAAACGCAAGAGCCCTTGCCGACGTTAAGATCAACATGCGGGTCCTGCACGACGCAGCGGAGCCTGATCTCCGAACCACGCTGTTCGGGCTTGCCATCGAAATGCCGGTTCTGGGCGCGCCCGTGGCCGGCGTGAAGATCAACTTCCGCGGGCTCATGAGCGAGGCGGACTTTGCCGGGGCGATGGTGTTCGGCTGCCTCGATGCGGGCACCCTTGCGATGACCGGAGATGGTGGTCATCCCGAGGTGTTTGCATCAGGGATCACGGCTATTCGCGAAGCGGGCGGGCGTGGCATTCCCATAGTAAAACCTGGCCCGAACACCGACATCATTCGCAAGTTCAAGGCCGCAGAGGCTGCTGGAGCACCGGCCGTCGGAATCGACGTCGACGCGGCCGGCTTGGTGAATATGCGGCTTCTCGGCGCGCCCGTGGGGCCCAAGTCGCCGGAGGACATTCGGGAGCTCGTGCGGTCCACATCGCTGCCGCTCATTCTCAAAGGGATAATGACACCCGATGAGGCCGAGATGGCGTTGGAGTGCGGGGCAGCGGCGATCGTCGCGTCGAACCACGGCGGGCGTGCTCTCGACCACACGCCTGGAGTGGCCGAGGTGCTCCCCGCGATCGCCCGCGCGGTCAAAGGCAAGATCACGATCTTGGCGGACGGTGCGGTACGCACGGGCGTGGATGTCCTGAAGTACCTGGCCCTGGGCGCTGACGCGGTCCTGGTGGGCCGACCGCTCGCCATCGGTGCCTTCGGGGCTGGACGGACGGGCGTGGCCCGCACGCTTGCGGCCATTCGCGATGACCTGCGCATCGCCATGATCCTGACGGGAGCCCGCACGATCCGCGACATCGGCCCGCACGTGGTCTGGCGCTGAGCAAACCAGCATGTGACGCGGGTCACGGCAGCTCCACGATGTCCCCCTCGGATGGACCGAGGGCAAGCTCGAGTGCGCCGCCGGCCGCAGAGATGGGACGCTCCTGGCGCCAAGACCAGGCAGGTCGTCGCCGGGCGTTTTCTGCAGAGACGCGGATGCGGACCGCTTGTTGTTGCCGCCCGTGGTTTACGGCCACTATCGCCCTTCTCTCGGCCGACACGAACTCTTTGACCTCCACATCGGGGCCGCGATCGCACACGTGTGCGCCGTCGGGGAGGCCGGCGAGCTTACCCACGAGCGAGTAGACCGCATGGTAGGGCTGAGACTCGTCCTCGAACGCGTACGGGGTCGTGGCAAGGTAAAGCTCAAAGGGCATCGTTACGAGCACGGCGTGGCCCTGTCCATATTCGCTTACGACTATCCCCCGGCCGGACCCGTTCGCGTCTTCGGAACACCCGGAGACGGCCAGGTGCTTCCTCGCCAGGATGGGGGGAACCGGCTTCGGCAGCGGGCCTGAGAGCACGGGGCCGCTACCCGGCAAGCTCAGCGACCAGGTGTCGCCCTGCGGCACGCTCGAAGAGACCACTCCCACACGAAAGAGCTCCCCGAGGCCGTCCACGGCTAGGCCGTCGTATGAGCAGTACAACGTTCCGCCCGCTTCAACGAACGCTTTGAGCGCCGCGAAGTCCGTCACATTCAGCGTGCCGCGGCGCGTGGCGCACGGCACGAAGAGAGCCCGGTACCCGTGGGCGGCATCACCCAGCTGCTCTGGGGTCACGAAAGCCACGTCCATCCCGGCGCGCTTGGCCAGGATGAACGACGCGAACAAGGCAGCCGCATTTCGGAGAGGCCCGTTTTCTTCGTCCGGGTTGTCGTAGTACCGTTTGGGCACGAGTATGGCCGCGCGGGCCGGCGCCGGAGACAGCTCCGCGATGCGTGCGGCCCTCGTGACGCGGGCGAAGGACGCAAGCGCCTCGCCCTTCGGTTTCACTCGTCCGTCCGCGGCGGTTATTCCGAACCCCACTTCGTAAGGGGTGGAGTCGTACGGAAGGCGGTCCTGCCGTTTGAAGTCGCCGAAGCACCACGCGAGGGCGCCTGTCACACCATTCGCGAGCGCGCTGTAAAGGGCAGCCGAAAAGAATCTGCCTTCGACATCTTCGGAGGCCATCTGCGTGGATGAGCCGAATTCCTCCAAAAGAACCCTTTTCCCTCCGAGACCCTCGGTGAGCTTGCAAGCGAACGACGTGAAGTAACTGCTGCGCAGGCTGTCGAGAGGCTCGGGGCACAGAGGTGTGTACGAAGGGTACGGGTGCATGCAAAGAAAGTCGCATGCCTCGGCCACATCGCCGAGCCGGAACGGCCCGGGAGTGAAGATGGACCAGGCGTGAGTTCCCAAAGTCACCGGGTGGACGGGGTCGTGGGCTTTGATCTCCCGGTAGAGAACGTACGTCCACAACCACGCGGCGTCCACTGAGCGGGGTTTACAGAAGACGTCGGGTTCGTTGGCGAGGTCCCAGAAGAGGATCGCCTGCTCGTCGCGGTAGCGCCTGGCGAACTCACCCACGAGCCTCACCTGGGCCCGCAACATGCCGGGGTCGCTGTATGGATCGCGGTCGCGCCGCCACGGCACGTCCCAGTTCTCGCCGCTCATGTGGCCCGTGAAAAACGTGGGAATCAGCCTGATGCCGTGGCGGCGGGCGATCTGCACCAGTGTCTCGAACTTGGTCATTGCGTCCTCGGATATCGTGTCCGGGTTGGGCTGAAAGTCCTCCCATAGCAGGAAAACCCTGCAGGAATTGAGGGAGAGTGCTGCCATCTGCGCGAATTCGGTTTCGATAGACTCCGGATTCCACTCCTTCCACATGTGGACCCCGGTCTCGCGCGGCCAGTAGTTCACCCCGCAAATGAAATCGTCCATTGTCATACCTCCGCATCTATCCGTGTGTCGACATGTCGATAGCGCGCCCATCATGCGATGCGCGAACGCGTGTGCGTGCGTATCTTTCTCACGCCGATGCGAATGCTGGCGCACGCCGGCATCCCTTGAGGCTCACCCCTTGAGACCGGTCAAGGATATGCCCTCGATGAAGTAGCGTTGGGCCAGGAAAAACGTGACGAGCATCGGCACGGCAAGCACCGTGGACATGGCCATGAGCCAGTGCCACTGCGGCGCCTCATTCACGCCGCCCATGAACAGGTACATTCCGAGTGTAAGCGTATACTTGCTCATGCTGTTGAGGTAAATCAGCGGCCCCAGGAAGTTGTTCCAGTACCCTCGGAAGGCGAACACGGCCACTGCCAGGAGGGCCGGCTTGATCTGCGGGAGCATAACATGGGCGAAGGTCTGCAGCACATTGGCGCCGTCGATCTTCGCGGCCTCTTCGAGATCCCGCGGCACTCCCATGAAGAACTGGCGCAGGAGGAACACGTAAAATGGCCCCCACGCTGTCCACGCTGGCAGCACCAGAGGGTCGAAAGTATCCAGGAGCTTGAGGTTCCGCCAGATCATGTATGTCGGGATGAGGGTCACATGGTATGGCAACATCATCGTGGAAAGCAGTATGAAGAACAGTGCGTTCCGGCCAGGGAAGGAGTAGCGCGCGAACCCGTACGCCACAAGTGTGCAGCTCGTGATCTCCGCGAACATCCCGAGAACCGTCACAAAGACCGTGTTCGCCAGGTACCGGCCGAAGGGCACCGCTCTCCAGGCATCCAGGTAGTTGTGCCATTGCGGAGGGATGGGCAGCCACACCGGCGGGTAAGCGAAGACGTCCTGGAGCTCCTTGAGAGAGCTCGAGACCATCCAGAAGAACGGCACCAGGAGCACAACGGCCCCGGCGATGACCACGACGTACGCGGCCGTCCTTGATGCCACCGCTTTCGCGCGCCGCACACGCCTTGCCCGCTGTGCAACGACCAGTGTGGTTTCGAGCCTTGCGGTCATTTTCGCACCTCCGCTTCGTAATACACCCACGCCGTTGAGGAGCGGAAGACGAGCAGGGTAAGGGCGAGAATGATAACGAAGAGCACCCAGGCTATGGCCGAAGCCTCACCCATTCTCAGCTGAAGGAAGCCCCGTTCATACACGAGCTGGTTCATGAACCGCCCGGCCGCGGAGGTCGGTCGTGCGAACATGGCCACGGTAAAGATCTGCAGTGCGCCGATTATGCCCATGATTATCTGCAGAAGCACCACTGGCGAGATCTGCGGGAAGGTCACGTTCCAGAACTTTGCAAACGAGCCTGCCCCATCGATCTCAGCGGCCTCATAGAACACCCTGGGGACGTTCTTGATCGCTGCGAGGAAGACCACCATGTTTATGCCGAACACGCCCCACACGCTCATGATTACGAACGCGGGGAGAACGAACCTCGGGTCTCCGAACCAATCAGGGTTCTGCAGGCCGATCAGGCGAAAGATGGGGCCGAGCACCGCGTTGAGCAGGCCCGCCTCGCTGTTGAAGATCCACCTCCAGAGCAAGGCCACCGAGACCTCCGGGAGGACCGCGGGCAGGTAATAGATGGTGCGGAAGATGCCTATGCCACGGATGTCGGCGGAAAGGAGCAGCGCAACGAGCAGGGAGCCCGCCACCCCCACGGGAACGCTGAGGAACGCGTACGCGAGCGTGAGCTTCACGGAAGGCCAAAAATCGAGTATATCGGAAAAGAGCCACCTGTAATTCTCGAGGCCCACCCACTTGGGCGGGTTGAAAAGGTCGTATGACGTGAAGCTCAAGCCCAGGGACGCGAGGATGGGTCCGGCCGTGAACACGAGAAATCCCGCGAGCCAAGGGGTTATGAGTGCGTATCCCGCGGCGGTCTCCTCGCGGGCGCGCGCGAGCCTGAGCGCACCATACACCCCGAGGCACAACAGGCACATCGCGACGAAAGTCAGAAGATAGCGCGCAAGTGTCCCCAGGTAAATGCCGCTTTCCACTTCACACCCCCTCCTTCGGCGCGGCTAAGTCGCAAGTACCATCACGCGCCCGAATAGTCACGGTCCGCTTGGGAGGTGGCTGCCGGCGCCGCCACGTGCGCCGCGCTCAAGCGCCGGCAGCCCACGGTCATGGTGAGAGCGAGCAGCCCTCTGACAGGCCGAACGCGGGAACGACGATCTCGGAACGGTTACTTGCCGAGCGTCCTCTCCAGCAACGGCCGGACGCGCTTCGCAAGCTGCTCCGCAGTGCCTCTCCCGTTCAGGAGCGGGTCAGCAAACTGGTTCCAGAAGATGCTGTCCCATTCCGCATAGTTGGGGAATATCCTGAAACTTCGCGTGTCCTCCATAGCGGCCACGATCGCGTCGATGGAGTGCTTCTTCTCAGGCTTCAGCTTAAGCAGCATTTCCCTGGTCGCGAGGGACTTGCGAGGCGGAACGACCTTCCAATGGTGGATCGCGTCCGACAAGTCCAGGAACGCCTCAAACGCGACGTCAGGGTTCTTTGTCTTCGCGTTGATGGCCATGCCCGCCATCCACATGAAGCTCGCCCGCTTGCCCGACGGCCCCTTCGGGATCAGGAACGCTTGGGATCTGAACGACGGTTTGTAGTCGAGGTCGTCAGCGGCCCCGCCCATGAACATGGCCACTTGCTGGTTACGGTACATGGTATCGAACCCGCGGTCCCTGATGACGGACAGCGGCGGTGCCACGTGGTACTTGCTCATGAGATCGACATAGAATTGAGCGCCTTTTATGGCCTGCGGCGAGTCAACAGGGCAGGACTTGAAGTCAGGGCTGATGACGTCTCCACCGGCCTGCCAGATGAACATCTGCACGGGCGGCCAGCCGTTCAGCGTGAATCCCCATTGCTGGACGTTGGCAGGGTCGAAGCCCGGGTCATCCGGATGCTTGCCGTTCTTGTCGATGGTAAGCGTCTTCGCAACCGACAGGAACTTGTCCCAGTCCCACGTCTCATCCGGATAGGAAAGGCCGGCCTTGTCAAAGAGATCGAGATTCGCGTAGAGCATGACGGGCTGGTTGATCCACGGAAGCCCGTAGATCTTGCCCTCGTAGGTCATTCGCTCCAGGGACGAAGGGAAATAGTCGTCAAGGTTGGCTGCTGGGTGTTTGGAAGCCTTCACCCGCGCGGTGATGTCCATCATCGTACCCTTCTGAGCGAGGCTGGGCACGTACTCTTGCGCGATCCAGAAGAGGTCGGCGCCGGTCTCAGCCGCAAGTGTGGTGGTGAGCTTCGTCATGTATTCCGCGGGGCTCGATTCCTGCACGATCTCGTAGGTGCTGGACTTCGCGTTGAGCTGGTCCAGGATGGCCTGCAGCTCCTTTGCCTCCTCCACGCCTGCCCATGTCGCGAGCCGGATCCTCACCTTGGATGCGGCGAGCCCCTCCTGGGTCCCGCCTACCACTACACATGTCATGAAAAGGAGAACTCCGAACAGCAGCACTAGACCACGTACGCGACTTGACATTTCATTCTCCCTCCCTGCATGCCTTGGGCGTTTTCGGGTTTGAACGCCATGGGACCGTCAAACGGCGGCGCGGTATCGTTCTTGTCCTGTTTCATCACCTCCCCACAACCGTGACGCACATCAAGTCCCTCCGAACGAGTGCCGCCCGTCACTTTGGGCGCGTCACCAGTTTGCAGCATCCACCAGGGGCTATCGAGATCTCGACGCGGCCCCCGTTCGCAGTCAGCTCTCCGGCATGCTCCCAAGAGGCCACCGTCTCCGGCCGCGCCTGCGGCCGGTAAACCCCTGCATCGACCGCCACTGGAGCGAGCCGGAAGACATCCACCGGACACGCGCGGGCGCAGATTTGCGGCGCAAGGTCCACCGTGCCTTCGAACGCCCTCGGCGTGGGGTTGAACACCAGGACGGATCTCGGCGTCGTGTGGTCGGCGAATGGCTGGTCCCAGTCCAAAAGATCCAGGAAGACCACGTCCACGTGTGGGTCGGAGGCCTTCGCGAATGCCTCGAACATGAGGTACAGCCACAGGACTTCGCCGGCCCCGTATATCTCCTTTCCCACGTAGCCGGTGGAGTCAGGCAGCTCCAACGTGCCAATGTTCTCGTACGGAATGTGAGGGCAGCGCGCCCCCGTCCGCTCGGATTCTGGGAGGAATGGATCGAAGTAACAAAGGTTGTTCCATCGTTGCAGATGGAGGATCTTGAGGAGCGCGGGATTGAAGCCGCCGTTTTTGAGCAGAGGCAGCCACGGAAGAATGGACTCGACGTTCTCCTTGAAAGCTGGATATAGGATGGACGCGCACGCCTGGAATAACCCGCGGGTGTGGTATCCGCCGCGGCTGCGCGCGACGTCGTCGTACCAGTAAAGCATCCGCAACTGGGCCCGGACGAGGTCTCGCGAGACGCGCGTGAGAGAGGGGTCGTGGAGGAGCGACGCGAGCTCCGCCGCGGCTAGGGCCCCGAAGGCGAATTGCTGGGGCTCGTGATAAAGCGCGTCAAGGGGCAGTCGCGTCATTGTGAGAAGCGCCTCGTTCGCCTCGGCCAGGAACTCCTCGCGCCCGCTTGCGCGAAACCCGAGTATTGCCCCGTACGCGTACAGTCCTGCGACGGAATAGTTCGTGCCCGAGTCCACGGGGGAGCCGGTCGCGGGATCGTAGAAAAGGGGGAAGATGTAACGCACGTTGCGGGCATAGCGCCTCGCGCCATCAAGGGCTTCGAGGAACATGCGGCGAAGCGCCGAAGCGTCCGCCGCTGCCGAAGGCGCGAGGCCCGCCGGACGGCACGAATTCACCGTTGCATGCCACGTCTCCAAGAGGCGAGTGATCCACGGCCACTTTATGAGGCCGTTTTCGAAGAAGTACCAGGTGTCCACCTTCTCCTGGCCGCGTGCGTGTGGATGGTTGTTGCTGATGAAACCGATGTCCTCTCTGAAGAAGTGAGGAAGCGTCGCCACCAGGCGGTCGAGATAGCTGGATAGGTCCGTCGCCGGGACGGGCATGCGCGTGCCGTCGGTCGCGTCGGCTCGACCCGGGAGCGCCCGGACATAGTGCATGAGAGGCCAGAGCACGTCAGCCTGGGTCATGAGCTCGAACGACTTCGGCTCAGTCCACTGACGCGAGCTTGACCGAACGTACGCGGGGTGCCCCCACACCCCCTCAACCTCGGTCTGGCACGCAGGATCGTGCACAAGCTCGTCCAGGGCTGCCGACGCCATCTCTCGCCACGGACATGCGCAGACCTGCGTACCGCCATGCGCGTGCGTCCGGGTGCTGAGGTGCGCGGCGCGCGTCGTTCCCTTGGCATCGAGGTCTCCGAGGCCCTCCTCGTCCGAAAGAAAGAGGACGGAGATGCTGTCCACCAGCGTGGCCAAGGCGTCCCACTGTGAAGGGATCTCACGGCGATAGCGCTGACAAATCGAATACCGGAACACATGGTCGCCGGCGGGGAACAGCCGGCCGTGATAATGGTCGGCGAAAAGGCCTACGCCGAACCGCTCCTTGTGCGGTCCGCCCAGCTTGCTGGAGCAAAGGTAGTCCTCGAACCTCGCCAGGTTGTCCCTGGACATCCACCTCATGGAGGTCATGTCGTAGTAAAGCACGACCTCGGCGCGGCGGACGGGGTCGTAACAATACACCGCGGGACAATCGTTTCCCCGCATACCGGTGCAGTTCCTCGTCGGGTTCGAGATGACCACTCTGCGCCACTCGTGGTTTTGACGCTCGTTCATGGTGGCGTACTCCGAGATCCACAGCACGAGCTCCGGCTCTATGGATGGAGAGTGCTGGAGGACGAGCGGCCTCTTCAGGTGTACGACCACGGACACGTGGATCCACGGGTCGCCCGGGGCTACGGAGACCTCCGCGTCGAAGGGATATCGCATCTCCTCCAGCTCGACGCTGCAGGCGGCTCCGGTCAACGATGGGCGCGGCTCGATATCGCTGCGACGCTCGTCCGGGGCGTGCCTCCATGTATACCCCAGGCCGGTGCCGGAGAACACCACGGCCCGGCGGCTGCCCCCGCACGAGGGCCCGGAGTCCTCGAGCCGATATGAGGACGGCGCGAGGTCGAAACTCGCCCCGCCCACGAGCACGTTGGGAAGGCCGGCGACAACATGCCATCCGGACCCGTCGTGGACCCTGGTGGTAAAGCGCAGCCTTCCATCGCTTCCGCGCTCGAAAACCATTTGGTGCCCGGACGACGTGACGACCGGGCCTGACGGGGTATCGTACACGCCGGTGTCGCGCTCTGACAACTCGTGCAAGCAACGGTACTCCATCTGCTCACGCCCCCGTTTTCCCTTGTCGTGCCTGATCTTGCCTCGGCCGGGCGGGTTGCGCTCCCGCCGGTGCCTATCGCCTACGCCTGTGGTTCCGCCCCGGCCTTCGTCAACGCTGCCTCACTCTCAGGCGGGGGCGGGGCCACCGTGCCGCGTACCACGAGCGTCGCACGGATAACGATCTTGACGGGCGCGGGGTCGACGCCGTCGATGATGTCCACGAGCCTGCGGGCGGCGACCGACCCGAGCTGCTGCTTCGGTATGTGCATCGTCGTTAGGGGAGGATGAGTATGGCTGGCCACTTGTATGTCGTCGAACCCTATGACGGACACCTCATCTGGAACCCTCACCCCACGCTCGTGAAGCGCCTTCAACACGCCGAGAGCGGTCATGTCGTTGTCTGCGAATATGGCGCTTGGCGGCTGGGCGAGGTCCATGAGGCCGAGTGCCCCTTCGTAGCCGATCTGCGGCCCGTGCCTATCCACGGACTCCGCGAACACCGTCCACTTGCGATGGAACTCCATGCCGAACTCGCCCAGAGCTTTGACGTAGCCTGCATAGCGTTGAGCGAGCGATATGTGGGACTGCGGTCCTCCCACGAAACCGACTCGGCGGTGCCCGGAGCGATAAAGGTACTCTATCGCGCATCGGGCCGCGGCCTCGTTGTCTGATACGACGCAATCCACAGGCTCATCCGGAAGCTCATTGTCCACTAGAACCACCGGGATACCTTTCTCGCGGGCGATCCTCGCGACACGCGGGTGGACGTCGCACCCGACCAGCAACAGCCCTGCGAAGCCCGTCTCGCCCGTCTGGTCCGCCGCGAAGAAGTCGGCGTTGTCGCCGGCCCCGTCTATGCTCCTGAGGAAAACCCGCAAGCCCAGTCTCTGGAGGCTTTCCTCGATGCCAGCCACCACCGCCCCGTAGAAGGGGTCCGTCACCAGCGAGGATAGGCGCCTGTTGAACACTATGCCTATGTTTGCGCGGCCGCGCGGACCTGGGCCCGGACCTTGACCCGGGGTGGCTGTTGCGCCTTTTGGGCTCCGTGGGCCGGTGAGAATGACCCCACCCGGCGCAGCGCCAGCGTCTGCGTTGAGTGGCGCCCTGAGCTGCGCAGGCTCGGCCGCAACGTCGCCTGGCACGTGGTAGCCCAGTGATCGCGCGACGGCCAACACCCGCGCGCGAGTCGTCTCACTGATCCTACCTTCGCGGCGCAGCGCCCTCGATACGGTGGAGGGCGACACGCCCACCTGCCTTGCTATCTCGCGTATGGTTGTGTCCACTGGACCATCGTCTCCCTTGTCATGGTGCCTCTCGCGCGGCTCTTGTGCCCTCCGCTGCGGCCTTTGCGCCCCGGCGGGCCGCCCTCCCTGCCCGCCCGCACACGGGACCCACGCTTGGAGCGTCCCAGGACCGCATCGCGCGCTACCGGGGGCTAGCGGGCGCGGTGTTGCGCGACAGTGCGCAGATGTTGCTCATGCACTCATTTACTACTACGTGAGTTGCCGGATTCCTCCTATCAGAATGGATTTCCCTGACCTCCACGCCCGGGCGGAACGTGCGATTATACCGCGTGGAGCTGGGCAGGAACGCGCCAGCAGCCGCCTTGGCAGGTCAAGCATGCTCGTTGCGCAGAATTGCGCAACGAGCATGGGTAACGTGCGTGCCCGCACCCCGAGCCGAACCCTCAAGGATGGACGGGTTGTCCCGGTGGAGTCGGCTTCTGGTCGTTCCGCTGTCCCCGCGGACTCTCGAGGTTTGCTCGCCGTGGGTTTCGATGTAAAATGCGGTTGGGGCGATCGCAGGACGATCCAGCCCAGGTGTGACGCCTCTCAGAACGGGGTGGAGCCTCATGATCATAAGCGCGAGCCGAAGGACGGACATCCCGAAGTTCTTCGCGGAGTGGTTGATGGACCGGATTCGCGATGGGTACTGCAGGTGTCCCAACCCGTTCAACCCGAAACAAGTCTCTGTGGTATCGCTCCGGCCTGAGGACGTGGAGGTCATAGTCTTTTGGAGCAAGGACCCCGAGCCCATGCTCGCGCATTTGCAGGAGCTCGATACCAGGGGGTTTAGGTACTATTTCCACTTCACGGTGAACGGGTACCCATCGTTCTTGGAGCCAGGCGTGCCTCCTCTTGACAAGACGCTCGCTACGTTCGCGCGCCTTTCCGCGGCTGTTTCCCCCGAGAGGGTCATATGGCGCTACGACCCGATCGTGCTCACCAGCGTAACAGACGTTTCGTACCACGGGCGCCGGTTCAGGGAGATCGCCGACGCGTTGGCAGGCAAGACCAGGCGCGTCGTCATAAGCCTCCTCGACGACTATCGCGGCTCCAGCGCCCGTCTCAGACGGCTGGCTGCACGTGGGATACGTGTCGAACGAAGGGTCACCGCGGACGACCCGGCAACGGCAGACCTTCTCGCCGGCATGGCACGTGCTGCCCACGAGTCAGGCATGGAGATCACGAGCTGCGCCGAGGAGAACAGCTTGGAGAACCTGGGCATCAAGCCCGGACAGTGCATTGACGACGAGTACATCGCGCGCGTTTTCGGCATCCACGTTCAGGCCAGGAAGGACCCCGGCCAACGCGCAGCATGCGGGTGCGTCGTGAGCAGGGACATCGGGGTGTACGGCACGTGCCGTCACGGTTGTGTGTACTGCTATGCGATGTAAGCTGGGGTGTGGCTCCGCTTCGGGCGGGGGCTGGTGCTGGCCTTGGGGGTGTCGGAGCCGGCCTGCCCGTGTGGGCCCGTGCGTGTTCGGGCGGCCGCGGCATGCGGAACGTGGTGCCCGAGACATCTCTTTTTCATTGACTGGCAGATGCAGGGGACATATAGTAAATAATGAAAAGGGGGGAGACGAGCGTGGACGGCGATCCAGCTAGTACCCGGCCGAACGACACCCGGTGCTCAAGCCCGCTCATCGCACATGTCCTGAGCATCTAACTGTGGTGCCACGAGTTTTCGTTTCTTTTCTTGAGGGTGCCAGGGTTGCCGGCACTTGCACGACGGGTTGTGGGGAATTTGGCCAGGTCGCCCGCCAAATCCGCACGATTCGCGGCGCGGGCGTCCCATGCCCGGAGCGCAGGGCCGATACCCTTCGCCAAGACTGTGGGTCTGAAAAGTGACGCGAACTCCTGGCGATCTACGTAGCTTTTGCCTGCGAGAGCTACGGCCGACTCCTCAGGATGCTGCGCCCGCGGGCGCGTTCGAGGGCTCCGAACGTGGGAGCGCCTGGGCACGTTGCCGGGTTTCGAGGCCGTGATGCCACAGCGCCCCAGCGGTCCTGATTGCGGAGAGGGGCTTTTGCTTGTCCCCGCGTGATGTTACAGGGGTCCCGCGGACGCGACGATAAAACGCACGTGGTGCGTGACGTGACACACATTGCCGCCGTGGATGAAGGGCGAGGGGGGCGGACGCGAGCGTTACGCGCGAGGCCCCGACGAGGTTCGGAAGGCGAGTCGCACCGCGCGCAGCAAGGGGGAGTTCGGGTGATAGTTGCTTACAAGACGGTCGAAGAAGAGCTTGTGAAAACCGATGCCATCGGCGAAAAGGGCACCTGGGTGAGTCTTCTCAACCCGACCGAGGAGGAGATCCTCCGGGTCCACAAAGAGCTCGGCACAGTGCTGGATTTCCTGAGAGCCCCGTTGGACGAGGAGGAAAGGCCGCGCATCGAGTCGGAGGAGGGGCAGGTGCTGGTCCTCATAAACGTTCCGATCGCGTGCGGAAATGGCAACCCCGTTCTGTACGATACCATCCCGCTAGGCATCATCATCTCCGAAGACAACATCGTAACCGTCTGTCTCAAAGAGAACCTGGTTCTTACCGAGCTGGTCAGCGCGAAGCCGAGGGCGTTATATACCTTCAAAAGAACCCGGCTTCTCCTTCAGATCCTCTTCAAGACCGCCGGGCTTTACCTCAGATATCTGCGACAGATCGATAAGCAGACAAGCGAGATCGAAGCGAGGCTCCACTGGTCGATGAAGAACGAGGAGGTGGTGAAGCTCCTGAACCTGGAGAAGAGCCTCGTGTATTTCACCACGTCCCTCAAGTCCAACGAGATCGTCATGGAGAAGCTCCTCAGGGTGTACCTCGTGAAGACAGATTCGGCCGCCCAGTCCCCGGCCCGGGTTCTCAGAGCCTACCCCGAGGACGAGGACCTTCTCGAGGACGTCATAACCGAGAACAAGCAGGCCATCGAGATGGGCGACATATACACGAGCATCCTCACAGGCATGATGGACGCGTTCGCTTCGATGATCTCGAACAACCTAAACATCGTGATGAAGTTCCTTACCTCAGTAACGATAGTGCTTTCCATCCCGACCATAGTGGCGAGTTTCTACGGGATGAACGTGGCGCTTCCTTTTCAGAGGTCGCCCTACGCCTTCCTAGGCACGCTCGTGGTTTCGCTCGGCGCAAGCCTCGCGGCAGCGGTCCTCCTTGCAAGGAGACGGATGTTTTGATGGGCGCGGCGGAGGCGGACCGTGCCCGAAGTGTCGCCGTTTTCTGCCGCCGGGTCTCCACAAAATTACAGGACTATGGTATCATAGGGCCGATAGAAGACGGCTGGAACTACACCCATAGTGTGGAATGAGACGAGCGTTCAGCCACTTGAGATCCGCGGTACCGGGCGCACGTCCGAGGAGGACGTCCATGCAGGGGCAGGGGGTGAAGTCGAGAAGTGGACGCGGCCCGCGTGTGGTGTGGTGTGTGGCATCGTGTGGAGATGGCGCTTCGTAGCCCGGTTCTGGCGGTGGTCACGTCGGCGGCACTGGTGACGGCTGCGTGTATCGCAGGGCGTGAAGCCTCGCTGGTTTTGAGCTTGACCGCGGTCCTGGTCGGGTGCGTGCACGGGGGAGTGCGCGGCGGTCTCGTGTTCGCGGTGCTGACTGCCGCAGCGTCAGGCGGGTGCGCTCTTGCTAGGGATACCTGGCAAGCAGGCGCTTTTCTGTGGGACACCGCGCTCTTCGCGGTGGGCGCGCTTGTGTTCGGGAGCTTCGTCGATGCTGCGCACGGCCGCGCGGTGCCGGGTGGTGAGGAGTACCAGGCGCAGGGAGCGTACGAAGCGCTCGTGAACTTGATGCAGGAAGGCATGGTCCTCGTGGACCTCAATGAGAGCATCCTCTTCGCGAACAACGCCTTTGCGCAAATGCTCGGATATACCGCGGAGGAACTTATTGGCAAGAACCTTTCCGAGTTCACCTCGCCTGAGGAATACCGGGTATACAGAGAGAAGACGAAGTGGCGGAAGAAGGGCCGGTCAGATAGGTACGAGTCCAAGATGATAAGGAAAGACGGCGAGGTTGTTGACGTGCTGGTTTCCGGAACGCCGTTTGTCGGGTCGGATGGGGCGGTCAAGGGCACCATCGGGGTTTTCTGGGACATTACCGACCGTAAGAAGGAAGAGGAGAAACTGAAGTACCTGAGCATGCACGACGGGCTCACGGGCGTCTACAACCGGGCCTGCTTTGAGCATGAGATGAGGCGGCTTGACGCCGAGCGCTACCTCCCGGTCTCAATGATCATCTGCGACGTGGACAACCTCAAGCAAGTCAACGATGCGCACGGGCACGCGGCGGGCGATGCGGTCTTGAGACGCGCCGCTGAGATCGTGAAGGGTGCGGTGCGCGCCTCCGACATCGTGGCGAGGATCGGTGGCGATGAGTTCGCGGTGCTCCTCCCGAACACGGGCTCAAATGCGGCCAAGGCGATTCGCGAGCGCATTCGACAGCACGCGGCGGGTGCGGCCGATCTCCTGACCGGCCTCTCCCTCGGCGCGGCAACCAGGGAAACCATGGAGATGAGCATGTCTGAGCTTTTCAAGAGCGCTGACGACGCGATGTACAGCGCGAAACCGAGCCGCGCGCGTGCATGCGCGACGTGAGAGGCCGCATACGACACGGTGGTGCCGGGGGCGGGTGTGCGCCTTGTAGCCTCTCAGAGCTTGGCTCGGCTTCTAGAGTCCGCGGAGCCTCATGTCGGTTTCCTTAGTCCATCATCGAGGCAATGTAGATGAGCTGCTTTATTCCCGCGTAGATCGGCTCGATCTCGGCGACCTCATCGACCGAGTGGCCGTTCTGGCTCTTTGTTACGCCGAGCGCCACCGAGTAGATTCCCTTCGCGATGGACACATTGGAATCGCAAGCTCCGGACGCGCTGAAGCGCGGGTTCTCCACGCCCACAGCCTTGAGGGCCGCGGCAGCGGTCTGAGTGAGCTTATGGTTTTCAGCCCCGGGGAGCAGGCCCGCCGGGATGAGCGTGAGCGCTTCGATGGACACGTCTGCGCCGGTTGCCTTTGCCTGGTCGTTTATGACCGCGAGCACCTGGTCTCTCAGCTTGGCGAGCTCTTCGGCGGACTGCGACCTCATGTCCGCGGTGAACCATGTCTCACTCGCAATCGCGTTGGGCACGGTTCCGCCTCCAAGGGTCCCGATGTTCATGTAGCACTTTGGGTCCTCCTTGAGGGGGATTTCATACAGCTTGGAGATCGCAGCGGACAGTGACTTCGCGCCGCTGGGCTTGCCTGTGCTCGACAGCGTGTGCCCTCCAGGTACCTTGAAGGTAGCCTTGTACCATTCGATGCCCAGGGCGCCGTATGTGACGCCCCCGAACCCGCCGTCCACCGCCACCACGTAATCAGGGGTTATCCCGCTGTGCTCGAGGAAGTATCTCATCCCGTTCAGGCCGATCTCCTCTTCGACCGTCGCGAGGAAGATCACCTTGCACTTGGGGACGACGCCTGCGGCTCTCATAGCCTTGGCGGCGTACAGCATGCCCACTACCGAAGAGGTGTTATCGCCGGACCCCGGAGCGAAGATCTTGCCCTCTTTTACCTCGGGGTTGATCGGGGTGTCCTTGGAGAACACCGTGTCCATGTGGGCCGCGAATACGAGGACCGGTCCCCCGGAAGCCCCCGGATAGCTGCCCCACACGTTCCCTGCTTCGTCAGAAGCTATATCGGCGAGACCGATCTCCTGCATCTTGGCCTTCACCCAAGCGGCACGATCGTCCTCTTGCTTGGAAGGGGCGGGGATCTTGATGAGAGTGATCCAGTCGTTGAGAATGCTTTCCCTTTGCGAGTCTACGTAGGCAAACGCGTTGTCCAGCGGGCTTGCGGCCAGCACCGTGCTCGCCGCAAGGATCACGGCGACGATTCCTAGAAGTGCCCAGATTGTGCGGCGTCCACTACTCACCCTGCTCATCTGCTTCTCTACTCCCTTCCATTGCGCGTCTCTACCCGGCACCTCGCCGCACCCGGTTCTCCGTAGATCGCCGCAAGTCCGCGCCACTTCTCGGCGCCGAGGCCTCGCTCGAGGCTATCGGCCTTGCCCTTGCCGTCCGGGGACGGCGCGCCCGGGGCGCGGACCGTCCGAATCCGGCGCGCGATATGGCGGAACTCCAGGCGCCATATCATGCAAGACCGCTAACCCTAGCGCCCTCGATCAAGAATCAAGAAAAGCGGCGAGAACCCACAGCGTCCGTACTCGGGGTGCGGCCTCACACAAGCCTCCGGCGCACACCCTGCTACGCCCTACTTTTCCACGAGTATACCAAGGCATGTGTATCCTGTCAATCATGTTACAACGAGGCAGTAGCGTAAAGGTAGGATCTGTTGGCTGGTGTTGCAGGAACGTCTTGCGAGAACAACAACGCGTGGGTCGCGGCGCCAAGCCTCATGCCGCCCGCCGCAAAACCCGTAGGCGGGTGGTCCCTGGGCGAGACGGCGGTCGTTGTGCGCGTAAGTTGATTACGACGCGCGCCCGCGCCTGAGCACGCGCCCTGGTGTCGCTCCGGTGTGCTCGCCATGTGCAACGACGGGTGTGCCAGCCACGAACACCCAGTCAATGCCCATGGGATAACGGTGAGGATCAGCGTAAGTGGCCATATCGGCAACCTTATCCGGGTCAAAGAGCACGAGATCAGCGATCATCCCGGGGCGGATGATGCCTCGGTCGGGCAATCCGACTCGTGAG
The DNA here is from genome assembly GCA_012842395.1 of Bacillota bacterium. Classification (NCBI taxonomy): domain Bacteria; kingdom Bacillati; phylum Bacillota; species Bacillota bacterium. The sequence goes on along the minus strand of DUSX01000017.1, from coordinate 138,644 downwards.
GCTGGAAGCGACGTCATCTTGCGCACCGCCTCCTCCAGCCGGAGGACGCCCCGTTCTCTCACGTATCGTGCCAGCACCCTCGGGAACGTTCCATAGCTTCTCGGGTGGGGCTTGCCTTTGCCTAGAGGACCATACGGCGCTCGTACCGAGGCGTCGCTTCCCACGCAAGACTCCGGCCACGCAAGCACGTAGGCGACGTCCTCCTCGCACATGCCGAACCGTACTGTCTGCACGGCCGCGCACTCGTCGACCAAGAGGTCCAGCGCAGCGGTGAAAGGGTCCTTCCCGGTCAATTCGGCAACCTGCAGAAGGCTCATTCCCTCGAAAACCCTGTTGCGCTCTCGTGTGACGGACGATATCACCGTCTTGTCCCAGCCGCGCTTTCGACCTTCCTCTTCCTCCACGATGGGACGGATCCTCTCTCGCACCGCCGGGTCCTTGAGCCTTTGCAAGGCCGCGTCAAGGCCGCCATCGAAGACCCACTGGGGCAGAATGACAGAGAGGGATGTGGAGGAAGCGGTGTAGGGGTAGACGTCACAGGCGACGTTCACCCCTCGTGCGCGAGCCTCGTCCATGAGGGCGATGGTCGTGCGCACCGTGCCCCAGTTCTGGACGCCCGAAGCCTTATGGTGCGATATCTCGACGGGCACCCGCGCTCTCTCACCGATGGCGATGGCCTCCTCGACCGCCTGAACCAGTCTGTCGTCTTCGTTGCGTATATGGCTTGCGTAGATGCCCCCTGCCTCACGGGCCACCCGCGCGAGTTCTACGAGCTCATCCGTGGAAGCATAGCACGACGGAGGATAGATGAGACCACTCGATATCCCCCATGCGCCCTCGTTCAGCGCCCGCGCGACAAGGGCTTTCATGCGGTCCAACTCCTCGCGGGACGGGCCGCGCTCGACACATCCCATCACCGCACGTCTCACCGTGCCGTGTCCTACTAGGGAGGCGATGTTCACGGCCGTGCCGGATCGCTCCACGTGCGTCAGGTACTCATCGAACGACCTCCAGCGCACGTCAATGCCCGAGTCTTCCAGATCCCGTCTCACATCGGCGAGCGCGCCGCCTTCCAGAGGCGCGAGGGAATACCCGCAATTGCCTATGACCTCGGATGTCACTCCCTGCCTGACCTTGCTCTCAGCACGCGGGTTCAGGAGGATAGTGTCGTCGGAGTGCGAGTGGATGTCGATGAACCCCGGAGCCAGTACGCGTCCCTCGGCGTCGACCACGCGAGCGCCGGGCGTCGCATCGAGGCGCCTCCCAACCCGGGCTATCCTGTCGCCGGCGACCTCGACATCGCCGAAGAACCAAGGAGAGCCAGTCCCGTCGACTATCCTCGCGCCTCGGATGAGGAGCGCACCGTCCCGCACCAGCCCCTACCTCCTCTCGAGCAGCTCCAACGCGACGTCAACCATGAGCGCGGCGCCGATGGCCATGGCGTCCTCGTCGAAATCGAACTTGGGGTGATGCGCCGGGTGGCACGCGCCTTTTTCAGGATTGCCCGCGCCTAACATGAACATGGCGCCAGGCACCTGCTCAAGGAAGTACGCGAAATCCTCTCCGCCCATGGAAGGCTCAACGTCCTCGATGACGCGTCTTTTGCCCAACATCTTCCTGGCGCTATCCGCCACAAGCGCCGCCACCCTCTCGTCGTTCACGAGCGGCGGGTATCCCGGCGAATATGCGCACTCGATCTCGGCGCCAGCGCTCCTGGCTATGCCCTCGAGCGTGCGCCGGATGACGTCGGGAACGGTCCTTCGCAATGTCGGGCTGAGCGTTCTGACCGTGCCGGTCATAGTGACCTGGTCCGCGATGACGTTGTGGCGGTACCCGCCGCAGATGGTTCCGATGGTGAGGACCAACGGGTCGACGGGGTTGACTTGACGGCTCACGACCGTCTGGAGCGCCATGATCGCTTGGGCCGCCACGACTATGGCGTCACAAGACCTGTGAGGCGCGGCGCCGTGGCCTCCCTCTCCTGTGACGGTGATGGTGATGCTGTCCGCTGCCGCCATCACGGGCCCGCCCTTGACAGCAATGACCCCGGTCGGGAGGTCAGGCCAAAGGTGGGCTGCCACAACGGCGCTGACGTCGGGGTTTGAGAGCACCCCGTCCCGTATCATCGGTGCCGCGCCGCCGGGGCCTTCCTCGGCGGGCTGGAATATCAGCTTGACGCATCCAGAGAACTCGCCCGCGAGGGACGCCAGGAGCTTGGCTGCTCCGAGCAGCATCGCCACGTGGCCGTCGTGACCACACGCGTGCATGACGCCGGGCACGCGCGACCTGTAGTCCACGTCCTTGCGATCGTCGATTGGCAGCGCATCCATGTCAGCTCGCAGCGCCACACAGTGCTCGGGGCCTGGGTCGCGGTCCCGGCTGGGGTCAGCCGAACTGGCGCTCGCCGCGCCACGCCCCCGGATCAACCCGACGACGCCCGTGCCTCCCACGCCCTCTTGGACGCCTATCCCGAGCTCGCACAGCTTTGACGCGACCATGCCGGCGGTGCGCCTTTCCTCGCCACCGAGCTCCGGGTTCATATGGAGGTCGCGGCGCACGGCGACCATCTGAGGCAAGAGCGCCCGCGCCATCTCGAGGAGCGCGCGTCCCTTGGGCCTTCCTCTAACACTCGTCATCGCCGACACTGCCCACCACCGCCTTTGCTCATTGCAGGGTCTCGCCCGCAAGCGTGATGGCTGCCCTCATCGCTTTGAAGACCGTGAGGTAATCCTCAGAGACGAACCTGATCGCCCTCGGCGCGATCCTCTCAACCCCAGGGATGAGCTCCGCTATGTCGGCCATACCAGTATTATTCATGTGGAGCTCCAGGCATACCGGCGGCCGCACTCGGAAGCACCCGACGGATCCCAAGCTCCCCAAGGCTTTTCGCGCGGCTTCCTTGATGACGGCCTGGGCCTTCTCTGGATGCAGAGACCTCGCCGCGTACCGCCCTATGCCTTGCTTCACGACCACTGTCACGACCCCGGGGATGAGGTCCCTGGCCTGGCTTGCTACCGCCGTATCGCCGCTCACCATGACGACGGGGACGCCAAAATACCCGGCTACAGCAGCGTTGATGCCGGTCTCGCCGAGCTCCATGCCGTTTATGATAGCCGCCGAGACGACGCGTCCCGCATAAGTGTGATCGAGGACGGCGTTCTGGGTGCCGCACGCCGCGTGGTACCCGATGAACATGGCGGCGTCGAATGAATCATCGATGCCTTCCATCATGCTCAGGGGCTTTGGAGTCCCGGATATGAGATAGGCATCCTTGTGCAGCCTCTCGGGGATTATGTTACGCATGGTGCCATGGGAGTCATTGACCACGATCTCGGTGGCTCCCGCCTCGATGGCTCCCGAGATCGCTGCATTCACCTCCTCGGTCATGAGAACGCGCGCCCGCTCGTGCTCCTTCCCATCTCTCATCGTGTGCTCCGCGTGTGTGACCCCGGCTATGCCCTCAAGGTCCGCGGAGATGTATACTTTCACCAGCCGTCACCTCCTGCTCCGGGCCGGCGAGTCCCGGTGCCGACGTCGCGCCGTGCGTGCGGCTCCGCCCGGCATGTCAGTCGGCGGGCGGGACGTTCCCGGCTCGCGGGCTCAATGATCCGACCTAAGTTTGAAGTCGGGGATAACGTTTCCGACGATCTCTCCGCGATGGTTGAACACATGTGGGTGATGGTGCCCGGCAAGCGCCTCGAGGTGGTGTGCGTGAAGGACGCCCATTTGCGCCAGGGCCTCGACCACCACTGGAGCGGACGCCCTCGCGTTCCCGTCCTCGACCTTAACGGCGACGCCCAGGCCTTGCCCCAGAATGCCCACGCAGTACACGCCCTCGGCCCCGCTCTTAGCCACCAGCCGGTCGCCAGCCACCTGCATCAGGGCGGTGGTGAATCGGCCCGTGCCCGCCACCATGTGGGGGTAGGCCCTCATGGCGTTGCATATGCGCCGTGCGGCGTCGGCGCGAGCGGTATCGGTCGCTGCGAGACGATCTGGGCTGGCGAGCGTCGCGAACGCCCTCGCCATGGCAGAAAGCGGCAACCCGAACACGGGCACCCCGCAGCCGTCCACTCCGATGACTATGTCGTCCTCTGGCAAGCCCGCGAAGACCGACACCTCGTGAAGCATCAGGCGCTGAACGGGATGGTCTTGTCGGAAGTAGCCCGCTGGAGGATAACCCATATGGACGGCTATGGCGAGCATGGCGGCGTGTTTGCCTGAGCAGTTGCAGTGGAGCTGCCACGGGCCTACGCCGCAGGCAACCAGCCTATCTGCCGAGGCCGCATCGAGAGGCGGGTGGACCCCACAGCTGAGCGCGTCGTCGGTGAGCCCGATTTTCCTCAGAATGCTGGCTACCGTCCGAATGTGCACGTCCTCGCCGCTATGGGATGCACACATGACTGCGATCTCCTGATCGTCGAATCCGAACCGGCCGGCCGCGCCCGTTTCGACCACGGGCACCGCCTGGATGGGCTTGGCGCAGGATCGCCAATACGTGAGTTTGTCTGGGTCCCCAAGCCAAAATAAAACGCGGCCCGCGTTGTCGGCAACCGCCACATCCACCCTGTGGACGCTTTCGACAATCGGCCCGCGCGTCACCTTGACTGCCGGCTCTGACAACGAAACCACCTTCCTCGGAGCTGTGTGAGGATCCACCGGATTCAACGCCTCGCGGCCGCTTCGGCCACGAACGCCGCGAATATCTCGAGCATAGCGGGATATCGGTCGGTCATGCACTCCGGGTGCCACTGCACGCCGACCACGAAGAGATCGTGGGCCGACTCTATCCCTTCAATCACTCCATCGGGGGAACGCGCTGAGACGACGAGCCCCGGCGCGACTTGCCGGACAGCCTGATGGTGAAAGGAGTTGACGAGAACCTCGCCTGCCCCGACCATTCCCGCCAGCTTCGAGTGGCGCTCCACGATGACCTTATGGCTCGCGTGGTAGCGCGGGGCTTCCTGCCTGTGCTTGATCGCGCCGTTGATTTGGGAGGGGATGTCCTGGTACAGCGTGCCGCCCATTGCGACGTTGAGAACCTGAATGCCCCGGCAGATCGCGAGGACCGGGGTGCCCGCCTGAATAGCGGCCTTCACGAGGGCAAGCTCGAACTGGTCGCGCTCTGGGTCGATATATCCGAGCTTCGGGTGGGGCCCCTCGCCGAAATGCGTTGGGTCGAGATCGGCTCCGCCCGAGAGTACCACGCCGTCAAGGGATTCGGCGAGACGCCGCGCGGACTCGCCGTCACCCGCGGGCAATATCACGACCTCGCTGCCGGCCTTGGTGAGGGCGTGAACGTAATCGTGGGGCAGCGTGTGTTTCCTCGTCTCGCCTGACTCGTTTGGGCTATAACTTGAACAAGTGACGCCAACAAGCGGCCGCAAGCCAGATCCATCTCCCCTGGCAGGCGCACGCGTGCGAAGCACCGCTTCACCGGAGGTTACAAACGTTAATATTCGCCCGTCCTGCGGAAAATCCTTCGGGCTAGCTCAAGCCCGGTCATATTCCGGCGAGACCGAGGCCGATCTCAAGGGCCCGGTCCACCCGGTCCATGGTCACGGGATCCAAATGAGAGACTTTCTCGATGAGCCTTCGGCGGTCTATGGTCCTCAGCTGTTCCAGGAGGATGACAGAATCCATGGGCAGTTTGCTCCTGGCTGAGGGCAGCTCGACGTGGGTAGGGAGGCGCGCCTTGTCGATGCGTGATGTGATAGCCGCCACGATCGTGGTGGGGCTGTACCGGTTTCCGATATCGTTTTGAAGGACGAGAACCGGCCTGGTGCCTCCTTGTTCCGAGCCTATGACGGGGTTGAGGTCCGCATAAAAGATGTCGCCGCGCTTAAGCTCCATCGGTTCCATTGCCCCGTGCCAGGACCTCCTCGTAGAGGGCAAGGGCTTCGTTTTCCGCGGCGACGGCCTCGGTGGCAAGCTCCAAGTTCAGGCTCGCCATCTTGCGGTAGCCCTCCTTCAGCCTCTCGCGGAGTTCCAGCCTGCGCTTTTCCTCGATGTAGCAGCGCATTGCTTCCCTGATGAACTCGCTCCGGTTTCGGTTCTCCCTCTTCGCGACGCCGTCAACTTCCTGCAAGAGGCTATCCGGCAGGGTGATCATTATCCTCTTGACCTGCTGGGCCACCGCAACCCCTCCGCTCTTCGGGCGCTACAGTATATATTACAGTCTGCACACAGATTATATACACGTCCAGGAAAAGCTGTCAACGACGGTTATGAGTCAGTCGCCGCGCAAGTCCTTGCGGTCGTTGTGGATTCTCGTCCAGCCCCTGTGGTATAATCTGCTTGAATTTGCGCGGCCGCCGGGGGGGTCGGCTGTTGACGGTATTCCAGACCTCGAGCCCGCACGAGACGAGGAAGCTGGGTGAGACCCTGGGGAGGCTTCTCGGCCCGGGCGACGTTGTTTGCCTCGAGGGCGAGCTTGGTGCGGGGAAAACCGTGTTCGTCCAGGGAATGGCTGCGGGAATGGGTGTTCGAGGTCGGGTTGCGAGCCCCACCTTCACTATTATTCACGAGCATCCCGGAAAGGTTCCCTTATATCATGTAGACGCCTACCGGCTGGAAGGGGTCGACGACGCCGGGACTGCCGGCATTGAGGAGTACCTCTACGGACGCGGCGCAGTGGCTATTGAGTGGCCCCAGAGGATCCAGGAGCTCTTGCCCGACGAAAGGCTCGACGTGGTCATCAGCGTGCCCGCCGACGCTGACGAAGGAGGCCGCATGCCGGATGGTGACAGTGACCCCGGCCCGCGGGAGATCGCGTTCCTGCCGCATGGCGAGAAGTTTCGCCGGATGGTCGAGGAGTTGAAAGCCCTTGCGCATCCTGGGCATTGATACATCTACATTCACAGGAGGCGTGGCACTCGTTGACGACGACGAGGTTGTCGCCGAATACAGCGCCGTTGTGACGCGGACGAACTCCGAGGGCGTCTGCGCCGTTTGCGGGAGGCTCCTCGCGGAGGCGGGATGGGTTGCTTCCGACCTCGATGCGGTCGCGGTGGCGATAGGCCCGGGATCCTTCACGGGCGTGCGGATCGGGGTGACCATGGCAAAAGTGCTGGCATACGCGCTGGACCTGCCGATCGGCACCGTCGTGACGCTTGACGCCATCGCAGCCAACCTCCCTTTCTCCGAAGCTCTGGTGTGCCCGCTCATCTCGGCCAGGCGCGATATCGTGTACACGGCTACTTATCGCATGCACGGCGCGTATCCGGAGCGGTTGAGCGACTACGAGGCGAAAGGCATCCGCGAGGTCCTGGAGGGGCTGCGCGCCGCGGCGGTTGCGCCGGAGGCTCACGCGGGGGGCCTTGCAGGGGGGCCTGCCAAGGTCCTCTTTGTGGGGGATGGTGCGAGGGTGCACAAGCAGGTTATACTTGAAAGCGCTGGCGACACATTCGCGCTCGGGCCCGACTGGTGCGTCGGGCCTCGTCCCGCCGTCGTCGCAGCCATGGGAAGGCTCGCGGTTAGTTCCGGTCGAGCGAGGAACGCTTTTGAGGTGGAGCCGTTTTATCTGGGGAGGTCCAGCGCTGAGACGGCGCAGCGCGGGGCCGTGTCGTGCGGGAGGCGTGCATAGCGTGGGCTTTGACTTTGAGATCAGCCAGATGCGGCAGAGCGATCTCGACGGCGTCATGAAGATCGAGAAGGCCTCTTTTCCGACCCCGTGGTCGCGGAACGCGTTCCTCTCGGAGATCTACGAGAACAGCAGGGCGTGTTACCTCGTGGCCAAACACAACGGCGAAGTCATAGGGTACGTCGGCATCTGGATCATCCTCGACGAGGGGCACGTCACCAACCTCGCGGTGCATCCTGATTACCGGCGCCGGGGTGTGGGTGAGGGCCTCATGAAGGCCATCATCGACTATGCCCGGTCCAAGGGCGCGAAGAGGATCACCCTCGAGGTGAGGGTGTCGAACCTGGGGGCTCAGAAGCTATACGAGAAGCTGGGGTTCGTGAGCGCCGGGATACGGCCTGGTTATTACCACGATAACGGCGAGGACGCCATCATAATGTGGAGAAATGAGCAGCCCCAGCGCGAGAGGCCTGTGAGGGACCACCATGGTCGGCGCTGACGGTGCGGCGTTTTGCGTGCTCGGGCTCGAGACAAGCTGTGACGAGACAGCGTGCGCAGTGCTGAGGGCAGACGGGTCGTGCGAGGCCTCTGGCCTGCGGCTTTTGTCGAACGTGGTGGCGTCCCAGGTGGACTTGCACAAGCGGTTCGGCGGCGTCGTGCCTGAGGTCGCCTCCCGGAGGCATGTGGAGACGATAATCCCCGTCATCGACCAGGCTCTCGGCGACGCGGGTCTTCGCCTGTCCGACGTAACCGCGGTCGCGGCAACACGCGGTCCCGGGCTTGTCGGCGCCATCCTGGTCGGGCTCTCGGCCGCAAAGGCCCTGGCGCTCGCCCGGCAGCTGCCGTTTGTTGCGGTGAACCACATCGAGGCGCACATGTACGCGAACTTCCTCGAACACCCCGACCTCCGTCCCCCCTTCGTCTGCCTTGTGGTGTCTGGTGGGCACACAGATCTCGTGTACCTTCGAGACCACGGGAGCTACGAAGTAATGGGCCGTACGCGGGACGACGCCGCGGGCGAAGCGTTCGACAAGGTCGCGAGGGTCCTCGGGCTGGGCTATCCCGGCGGTCCTGCGATCGACGCAGCGGCGCGGAGCGGCGACCCGGAGGCGGTCCGCTTTCCCAGGGCGTTCCTGGAAGAAGGATCGTACGACTTCAGCTTCAGCGGGCTCAAGACCGCCGTCCTGAACCACGTGAGAAAGGTGAGGACGGGCGTGGCCGACGTCGCCTCGAGTTTCCAGGAGGCCGTGGTGGGCGTCCTCGTGGAGAAGACAGTGCGGGCAGCGCTTGAAACGGGCGTCAAGATCGTGGCTCTCGCGGGTGGCGTAGCCGCCAATTCCAGGCTCAGAGAAAGGATGGCCGTCCGGGCGTCAGAAGCCGGCCTGCGGCTGGTTTTTCCGTCGCCCGGCCTGTGTACTGATAACGCCGCCATGGTGGCGTGCGCGGGGTATTTCCGGCTCATCAGAGGCAAGGAAAGCCCGCTGGACGTGCCCGCCATTCCCGACCTCGATCTGGAATCGTGAAATCAAGAAAGCTAGCGGGGAAAACGGAGAACGCGGTTCGTGTGGAGCACTTCGTGCGGGGCGCGGCAAGGCTGCGCGCCGCGGAAAGGCCTGTGGATAACCCTGTGGAACGTGTGGATAAAAGGCAGTATATGGCAAATAAGGTTATACTGCCCACTGATGATTATGCACAAGCGGTCCGAAATATGACTCGCTTCGGACGGAAGATGCGGTTTGACGCGGACGGAAGAGGGTGTTAGGGGTGGAGCACATGGGAGGCGGCGATATCGCCCCGGTCGGCCCGGGGCTGGGACGAGGAGGGGCCGCGGGGCCTCTGGGCCCGAGCCCGTTCGAGCCGTCGGAAAGACCAAGCTACTTTACATTCTGGCGCGTGCTTTTCGTTGTGGTCGTGGCTATTGCCGCGCTCGTGGTGACGTTATACGTGCTTTTGTCGTCGTGGCTTGCTCCGGAAGCTGCTTTCGGCGTTGACGACCGGCCCGTGAACGTCCTCATCCTCGGAACAGACAGGACCTATGACGAGCACGGGAACCCGATAGACGCGCCCGTGAGGGCGGACGTGATAATGCTGGCGTCAGTGAACCCCAAGGTCAACAGGGTATACCTGGTATCAATCCCAAGGGACACCAGGGCGCAGATCCCAGGGCACGGCACGAACAAGATAAACGCGTCGCACACGTACGGGGGGCAAGAGCTTACTCGCAGGACGGTGGAGAACCTCCTGGGCATGCCGATTGATCGCTACGTGGAAGTCGATTTCAGGGGGTTTCAACGCATCATCGACGCGCTGGGAGGGGTGGAGATCGATGTCGACAAGGACATGCACTACGTGGACAGGGCTGGCGGCCTCAAGGTAGACCTCAAAAAGGGCAGGCAGGTCCTGGACGGGGCGCAGGCGCTCGGATATGTGAGATTCCGCGCGGATGCCCTTGGGGATATCAACAGGGTGAAACGCCAGCAGACGCTTCTGAAGGCTGTGGCGCGGCAGGCTTTGAACGTGCGGAACCTGTCCAAGGCGCGCGAGATCCTGGGCATCTTGATGGAGCATGTCAGAACGGACATGTCCCAGCGGGACATGGCGTCCATCGCTTGGTTCTTCGTGAGGACCAGAGCCGAGATCGTGTCAGAGACGCTCCCCGGTGAGTTCTCCCCGTTGTACTGGGTTCCTGACCGGGAACGCGTCGACGAGCTTGTCAGGGCGCTGCAGGAGGGTTTCCCCGGGTGACGCGAGGAGGAAGCCGGAGGCAGAGGGAGAGGGAGGTATTTCTGGATGGTGCGCATCGACGTGGCTCTCGTGCCACAGGAAATCGAGGCAAGGAATCTCAACGGGATTACAGCGATAGTGATCGACGTTTTGAGAGCTAGCACTACCATCGCGTGCGCCATCTCAAACGGCTGCGACGAAGTCATTCCGACGACCTCGGTCGAGGAGGCCGTGGAGATCTCGCGCGCTTATGCGAGAGGTGATTATCTCCTTTGCGGAGAGCGAAAGGGGGAGAAGATCGAAGGCTTCGATCTCGGGAACTCGCCGCTCGAGTACACGGCGGACCGAGTCGCGGGAAAGAAGATCATCATCACCACCACTAACGGCACGGGTGCCATAAGGGCCGCGAAGGGCGCGGACGACGTAATCGTGGGGTCTTTCTGGAACATCTCCGCGGCGTGTGACCGGGCTGTGGCTCTCGGCAGGGACATCCTGATCGTGTGTGCCGGGGAGGGCAGGAGGTTTGCTCTGGAAGACGCGGTTTGCGCCGGCATGATGTGCGAGCGGATAGCGTCTATGGTCGCGGTGGACGAGTCTGACGGTTGCGTCGCCGCCCGTCGACTGTATGCCTCCTTCCGCGGCGGCCTCGAAGCGGCTGTAGCAAGTTCGGAGCACGCCAGGTATCTTGCCCGGATCGGTTTCGGTGACGACGTTGCGGCGGCCGTGCAGGCCGACAGGGTTGGCGTGGTGCCGGTGCTTCGCGAGGGACACATCGTTCGCAGGGCTGAATAGCGAGGTGAGTGGGGTGCGCGGGACGCTTGCGTGCGTTCTGGCGCTATGTGCCTCGGTCGCGTGGGCGTTCGGGGTCTCTGCTTCGGAACCCGGGAGCGCGACGGCCGGAATGTCCGACGGGGGCTTCGCACTCGCAGGCGCGGGTGCGGCCGGACCCGGTATCGTGATGCGGGTGCGTCTCTCGGCGCGTAGCCCTCTCAGGTTTAACCTGGACCAGGACGCGGTGGTGATGGATGTCCGCGACGACGTCCTTGCGCGCGACGTTGCGTTCGGGAAGTCGTTCACGACCGTCTTGGGAGGTCCTGGCGCTGGTGACGATGCGTACGAGGTCGAGATCGGAAGGTTCCGGCGCGTGGACGATGCGCTCGGCCTGCGGGCCGTGCTGGCGGCCTCCCTCCCGTATGAGGACAAGGTTCGGTATGTGCCGCATATTGTGGCAGACGGCACTGAGTGGGTCTTCCGGGTGGGTGGGACCGGCGATCCCGATGCGCTCCACAAGTTGAGTGCGGCGCTCGCCCGTGTGGGGATACAGAGGGGCTTTGCGCCCGTTCCTGTCCTTGTGAGGCCTGCGGTGTCCGAAAAGGCCCGCCTCTCGACCGCAGACGGCCCGTTCGAAGTGCGCGCCGGGGAGCTTCCTGGCGAAATCGTGTTGCTGACCTCGTCGGGTGCGACCATGTCCTTCGTGGGCGGGGGCGTGCGCGTCGCACCCCGGGACTCCCTTGAGATTGGCTTCACCGTTGGAGGCGTCAGATACAAAGGTGAGCTCGAGATAAGGAGGAAGGACTCCTGGGACGGGAAGGTCGAGCTCGTGGCCATCAACCGCATCGACATCGAGTCCTACGTGGAGGGCGTGCTTGCGGGAGAGGTGTACCCGAGCTGGGAGATGGAGGCCCTCAAGGCCCAGGCTGTGGCTGCGAGGACTTACGCGCTTTACCGGAAGGCCACGACGTCCGGCCGGGATTACGATGTGGACGATACTGTGGCGTACCAGAAGTACTCAGGCGGGCACGCCATCGAATCGTTCAGGCGGGCAGTGGCGGAAACCCGCGGCGAAGTCGTCACATACCAGGGTGATATCATCAACGCGCATTACTTCGCGTCAGGTGGTGGGACGACCGAGGACGACGAGGATGTCTGGCCGGGGGGAGAGGACGAGCCGTACCTCGAGGCAGTGGCAGATTTTGACCAGGCATCGCCACACTATGTGTGGCAGAACCCGCCTGCGCTATGGGCACCGAACCTTCTTGCCAAGCTTGGCCTTCAGCCGCAGTTTCCCGCGCGGATAGAGCCCGCGTTGGTCTCAGGTGAAAAGGTCCTGAGCTACCGCTTTAGCACCCCGTCCGCCAGCGTGACCCTCACGCGGGAGGAGATCAGGCGCAAGGTGGGACTCAAGAGCCCCCGGTTCACCATCAGGGTCGTGGGACCCGAGGAGACGGGGATAGTCGTGCCTAGCGAGGCTCCTGACGCGCCCGGGGGAGGCGCGGGCCCCGATCGGACGGCTCGCGACGGCACGCCTCCGGTTGACGGCACGGGCGGCACCGCGGAGCCCGGGCTTCCAGCGGTCAGCGGATGCGTGGCGGTGAGGGAAGACGGTTCCACGAAAGGCTACGTCGTGAGCCTCGGAAGGAACGTGGTGGTCCAAGGGAAGGCCGTCGGGCCCGGATGTGCAGGCGAGCTTGAGTCGGCCGGAACCCTCGTCATCATCGACGGCGTGGGGTATGGCCACGGGGTCGGCCTCAGCCAATGGGGAGCGCAGGGCATGGCGTCGATGCGGGACGAACGCGGGAATCCCGTGTACTCGTACGTGGACATCCTGAAACACTACTATCCTGGCACTGAGGTGGTTGCGAACTACAATTTACCCGTCCTTTCGCCCACCGTTCCCACGGGATCCGCCGAGGGGTCCGCCGTCTCCGGTGCCGACGTCCGGGTCGAGACCTCTCCACCCGATGATGCTGGCGAACTCGAGCCTTGTGAGCCCCTTGGTCGTGATTAGCCTCGGCGCGAAACGCTTTTTACACGAGACCAGCCAGTAAAGGGAAACCGCGGCGAGCCAAATGAGACCCGAGATAAAGCCCACGCGCTGTCCGGGGACGAAGGGCAGCGTCAGGATCACGCCGGCTATGAGAGCAACCGTCATCCACGAGGTGTATGGATAGCCTGGCATTTTGAACTTGAGCGCCGAGGGGTTCTGCGCGAGGATACGCCGGCGCATGTATATCTGGGACAGGCTTATGACGAGCCACGAAAACAGGAATCCGAAGCCCCCTATTCCCGTGATGTAGAGGAACGCAGTTTTCGGCACCAGGTAGTACAGGATCACGCCTACGTACAGGAAGAAAGTGCTCCCGATAACCGCCAGATAGGGAACGCGTGATCTCTTGCCCAGCCTGGTGAAAAACCTCGGCGCTGCCCCGGCTTCAGCCAGCGAGTATAGCATGCGCGAGCTCGTGTACAGCCCCGAATTCATGCTAGACAACGCGGCCGTGATGACCACGAAGTTCATGATGTCAGCGGCGGCCGGGATCTTTAGCAGCTGGTATACCCGAACGAACGGGCTCGCGCCGAGCCCTACCTCGAACCATGGTATGGTGCCCACCAGGACGGTCATGGATCCGATGTACAGCACGAGGGTTCTCAACGCGACGCCGTTCACCGCCCGGGGAACGCTGGTCGCTGGGTCCTGAGTCTCCGCTGCGGCGACCCCGATCACCTCGGTTCCGCCGTATGCCACCATCACCATGACCATCGCCAGGAGCACGCCGCCTATTCCCTTCGGAGCGAAACCCCCGTGTCCCACGTAATTCCTGATGCCTATGGGGCTGAAGGGACCGAGCCCGAGTATTGCAGCTGCGCCTATGAGGATGAAGGCGACTATGGCGACGACCTTTATCATGGCGAACCAGAATTCGAACTCGCCGAACGACCTGACGCTCGTCAGATTCACGAGCGTCATCGCTACGGCGAAAACCAGGCCGAAGGCGAGGGCGAGCTCAGGAGAGACCCATAGGCGCATGTACGTGGAGGCTGCGACGATCTCGGCAGCCATGATGACCACCCAGGCGATCCAATAGGTCCACCCAACTACGAAGCCTACGTACGGGTGGAGTGATTCCGCTGCATACGTGCGGAAAGAGCCTTCCACTGGCTCGGCCACAGACATCTCGGCGAGGGCGAGCATCACCATCATCATGATGACGCCGCCAAGCGCGAAGGAGAGGATCACCGCGGGGCCAGCCAGCCTCACCGTGGCTGCGCTTCCGAGGAACATGCCCACCCCGATGACCCCGCCTATTGATATCATGGAAAGGTGGCGAGAGGCAAGGCCGCGGCGGAGCGTGTTTCGGCCGGGAGAAGCCAAGGAATTCACCCCGGACGCTAGGATTTCCGGGCGGGGCGTCGAATATTCGAACGAGGTACTTCGCGCAGCCGGTGGAGATTTTGTGGACAGCACGGCGCGTCGGGTTGCCGGGCCCCAGGGCGTGGCACGCGGCGGCTGGTACCCTGCGGGGGCCTCAAGGAGGTGGGCGCTTGTGCGTATGGGAGCGTGCAAGCTCGCCTTTGTGTTTCTCTCATGTGCGGTCGCGCTCGCGGGCTGTCTTCCGAAGACGCGCGAGTCAGGTGAAGACCCGGCAAGTCTACTGAGGACCGCGGTGGAGAATACGCTCGCATTGAAGAGCGTGCGAGTGGTCGAGGAAACGGCGTTTCCTTCCTCAGACAAACTCCTGTCCGCCAGGGATGTGAGGGGCCTCGGCACGGGCGTATGGACCCGCGTCACGGAGTACGTGGCTCCGGACCGTGTCCACTATACATCGTCTTCCGAGGATGGGGGCATAGAGGCGTACCGGGTAGGCCAGTCCATTGCCTACCGACTGCTCGACCTTGAAACGCCCGCCGAGAGGCCCCTTGGCGGAGACGCCGACCGCGGGTGGGTCCGGGTCGAACGCTTGGCGGATGTGAGCGACGAGGCGATTCGTTCAGAACTCGAGTGGCTCTCCGGGGTTACGGGGGTTGAGACCATTCTCGGCGGGGATCTGCACGACGCCGAAAACGTCATCAAGACCGGTGAGGAGGAAGTCGAGCGAACGAGATGCGCGGTCCTGAGTTTCGCGAGTCCCGCTTGGTTGAAACGGTTCGAAACAAGCCTTGCTGAGGCGGGGGTCGGCGCTAAACCTGTGAAATACGAAATAACGGCATGGGTGACGCTGAGGGGAGAACCGCTCATCTCGAGAATAGAGGACATGTGGGTATACCAGGAGCCCGGCTCTGATGTCTACGAGTACACCATAAGCACGAAGTCGATCGAACCGACATCGGCGCTTAGTATAGAGCTCCCATGATGGTGGCGTTTGGGGGTGCGCCTGCTTTCGTCGCATTGCCGGTGGTTGCCACGTTGCTGGCGGTGGTTTGCGTCGGCTCGGAGGGCGCTAGGCGCCCGCGAATGAGAGAGAACGCGAGACGCCCGAGGATGAACGGGGAAGGGAGGTGATCCTGGGACTGGGTCGGCAAGAGGTGAGCTTTGCTTGAACCACATCGGGTCGAACTGCGAGCCTGATTCTCCGAGTCACTGCGCCTGGCCCTCTCATGGATGGCGGGTGACCGGCAGCCGCGGAAGCGAGGTCTCTGCGGCTCGAGGGTTTGCCGGGAAACTGGCAAGCCTCCCACTATTGGAAAGGAGATGTTAAGGATCATGCCAAAGCCCAAAGGTTTGCTGTGCCGTTGTGTGGAAAGTCGTTTCCTCCCGCTTGGGCTTGTTGTGGTAATCTTCCTTGCTGTTGCCTTCGGAAGCGCTGCAACCGCAGCGCCCGCCGCGCGTGAGGTCATCCTGGCTACCACCACCAGCACTCAGGACACTGGCCTGCTCGACGTGCTCATTCCCATGTTCGAGAGCGAGACGGGCTACATGGTGAAAGCGATAGCCGTGGGCACAGGGCAGGCGCTCGCTCTCGGCGCCCGCGGCGAAGCCGACGTGCTCCTGTGTCATGCGCCTGCGTCGGAGATGGAGCTCGTGACGAGCGGGCTTGTAACCAACCGCAGGCTGGTTATGCACAACGACTTCATAATCGTCGGTCCGCCAAGTGACCCCGCGGGTATACGCGGCTTGACTTCCGCGCCTGAAGCGTTCAAGAAGATCGCGGCCCACGAGGCGGTTTTCGTGTCACGGGGCGACGACTCGGGCACGCACAAGAAAGAAAAGGAGATCTGGGCCAAGGCCTCGGTACAGCCTGGAGGGCGTTGGTACCAGGAGGCTGGCTCGGGCATGGGGCAGACCCTGAATATCGCTTCCGAGAAGGAAGGGTATACGCTGACGGACCGGGGCACCTATCTCGCCCTCAAGAAGCGCCTTGGCCTTGACGTGTTGGTGCAGGGCGACCCGATGCTCCTCAACATCTACCACGTGATGCAGGTGAACCCTGAGAAGTTCGACAAAGTGAACGGCCCGGGAGCCAAGGCATTTGTAGAGTTTATGGTGGCTCCCGAGACCCAGAAGGTGATCGCCTCGTTCGGAGTCAGAGACTACGGCGAACCACTCTTCTTCGCGGACGCTGGCAAGAACGAAGACGATCTCGGACGGTGATGCCAGGTTGGACCTTGTAGTCGAAGGCATCGCGAAGGCATTCTGGCTTCTCGTGAAGGTGGATCGCGAGGTCATCCGGATCACCCTGCTCACCCTGCGAGTGTCGGGGCTCGCGACCTTGATAGCCGTGGTGGTGGGCGTGCCCCTCGGAACCGTCCTCGCGCTCTCCACCTTTCGCGGGCGAGAGGTCGCTGCGAGCCTTATCAACACCGGCATGGGGCTGCCACCCGTAGTCGTGGGGCTTTGGGTGAGCATCCTTCTCTGGCGATACGGACCCTTGGGTTTCCTGCATCTCATGTATACCCCAGCCGCCATGGTGATAGCTCAGTCGGTCATAGCGCTCCCCATAGTTACGGGCTTCACGATGGCCGGCATAGGCCAGCTCGACCAGGGAGTGCGGCTGCAGATGCTTTCCCTCGGGGCATCACGATGGCAGCTGCTCTGGATACTCCTGGGTGAGGCGAGGCTCTCGGTATTGGCAGCCGTGATAGCTGGCTTCGGGGGCGTAGTATCCGAGATCGGCGCGTCCATGATGGTCGGCGGAAACGTGATGGGCCAGACGAGGATCCTCACCACTGCGACGGCCATGGAGGTATCGCGCGGGCATTTCGATATGGCGATAGCGCTCAGCGTGATTCTCCTGGCGCTCACCTACGGTGTCACTTATGGCTTGACTCACCTACAGCAAAAGGGTGGGCGCGCGTAGGCCATGGACCGAGCGCGGCGCAAGCCTGCGTCCAGTACGCGGTACGCGAGAGGGGAATGTGCTGTTGGATGAGGCTGTTGTCGATCTCAAGGATGTCAAGGTGTTTCGTGGCACGAGAATGGTTCTGGATGTCCCGCGCCTCGTGGTGCGGCGCGGCGAGGCCCTGGCGGTGGTGGGCCCTAATGGCGCTGGGAAAAGCACCCTTCTTCAGGTGATGGCGTGCCTTCTCCGGCCCGGGGCAGGCGAGGTCGTCGTATGCGGAGAGAAGGTCGAAAGGCGTACGAATCTCCTGAGACTCCGGCGTCGTATGGCCATGGTGCTTCAGCGCCCGTACCTCCTGGACGGCACGGTGTTCGACAACGTGGCAGTGGGCCTCCGGATGCGCGGCGTCCCGCGCGAAGAGATCCGAACCAGGGTTGAGCGGGCGCTTGCCGCTTTCAACATCGAGCATCTCGCTGCGCGGCGCGCGCGGGCGCTCTCTGGTGGCGAAAGCCAAAGGGTTAGCCTCGCGAGGGCTATCGTCCTGGAACCTGAGGTGCTCTTCTTGGACGAGCCCACGAGCTCGTTGGACGTCCCGACAAGGATAGCGCTCCTCGCTGAGCTGGCCGAGGTGGTTCGCGAGACGCGCGTGACCACGGTGTTCGTGACCCACGATGTTATGGAGATCCCGTTCCTGGCAGAAAGGACCGCGGTCATGGCAGGCGGGCGGATCGTGGCTTGCGGGCCGGTGAGAGACGTGCTCAGCGACGACATGAGGCGGGCTCTCTCCGCTCTTGCCGGCTCCGCCCGCTGGATCTTGTCTCAGGACGGTGATGCAGTTGCAGGTCTTCCTGTCGCTTCTTCCTCCCGGTGAGGCGTGGCGGAGGCTGGAGGAGCACCTTGAGTGCGGACCACGTCGTGTCGAGATGGTCGACCTTCTCGACGCCCACGGGCGCGTGCTTGCGGAGGACGTGACTAGTCCCGCGGATCTGCCAGGCTTTCCCAGGTCGACCGTGGACGGCTTTGCCGTGCGCGCCCGGGACACCTTCGGGGCAACCGAGTCCATGCCGGCGCTCCTTGCCGTCGCTGGCGAGGTCCGAATCGGGGACGCCCCGTGCTTCGCGTTGAGGCCGGGAGAGTGCGCGAGGGTTGCCACCGGGGCAATGCTGCCGCAGGGCGCGGATGCCGTCGTCATGGTCGAGGCCACGATGGAGACCGGCGGGAATCTCGTGGCGGTCGACAAGGCCGTGGCGCCTGGCGAGAACGCGATCGGTCCCGCGGAGGACGTGGCCCGCGGTGCCGTGCTCCTGAAGAAGGGTGCGAGACTGCGTCCGCAGGACATCGGGGCTCTCGCTGCCGCCGGCGTGTCCAGGGTGAAGGTGGCAGCAAAGCCGAATGTCGCGATAATGTCCACCGGAGACGAGCTCGTGGAGGTTGCCGCCACCCCTCCGCCAGGGAAGGTCCGAGACACGAACTTGTATTCTTTATGCGCTGCAGTGCTCGCGGCGGGCGGGAGACCTCTTGCGGCAGGGATCGTCCGAGATGACTACCAGGAGCTTGCGGCGGCCATGCGAGAGCGCCTGGCCAGCGCAGACATGCTCGTCGTTTCTGGCGGCAGCTCCATTGGCGCCCGGGACTTCACACGTGACGCCATCGACTCCCTTGGGCCTCCCGGGGTCTTGGTACATGGCGTTGCCGTGAAGCCGGGGAAGCCCACCATCATCGCGGTCGCTGGAGGGAAGCCCGTGTTCGGGCTGCCAGGCCACCCTGTGTCCTGCCTGACGGTCTTCAGGCTTTTCGTGGAGCCTGCCATAGCGAGGTGGATGGGCACGGTGCCAGAGAGGCGCGAGCTTGTGGCCCGCCTTGGGGCAAACGTGCCGTCCGCGGCCGGGCGGGAGGATTACGTCGGGGTACACGTGGTGACGCGTGACGGAGAAGTGTGGGCGGACCCGGTCTTCACCAAATCCTCGCTGATATCAGGGCTAGTGGCGTCCACTGGGATCATCAGGATCCCCGCGGACGCCGAGGGCCTTGAGAAAGGAGCTCGTGTCACCGTTTCGCTGTTGTTCTGAGCACGGTGCCGCAGGCTCTCGTCTCCTTTCCGGAGCGCGACGGCTGCCCGTGCTTGCACGGTGGGGCGTGGGGAACTCGGCCATGTCGGCCTCGGCTATCTCGGACGCGGGGTCCGAACGGGAACGGGGCACGGCGCAGGCCGCAGGCGCGTCGTGTACGGGGGGCATGCCGGTAGCCTTGGGCGGCGAGACTTCGGCGCTGGAAAGCGGCGCGAGCCTCTCGAGGTCTGTCTCGACGCGGAGGGCTCGCGGGGTCGGCGGGCTGTGTTGCGTGTGTGCCGGAACAGGGCCGGGCGTCCTTCCTAGGGACCGTCATGGGGGTTGCGCCCGACGACGGGCGGACTGGAGGGTGAAGATGACGAAGCGCGACGTATACCTCACAGAGGCGCCTCTCGACGAGGCGCTGCAAAGGTTCTTTTCAACTCTCGAGGCGAGGGGGATGACGGCTCCGCTGGAGGGCGAGACCATCCCGGTGGATATCCCCGCCCTGGGGCGCGTGACCGCCTCGCCGGTGGCGGCGCGCGTGTCGTCGCCGTACTACCATTCTTGCGCCATGGACGGGATCGCCACGCGGGCCGAAGCCACCTTCGGGGCAAGCGAAAGAAACCCGGTAACGCTGCGCCTCGGCGAGGAGGCACGGTGGGTCGACACTGGAGACCCGCTGCCGCCCGGGTTCGACGCCGTCATCATGGTCGAGGATCTCGTTGAGGTGCGCGAGGACCGCGTCACGGTCATCGCCCCGGCAAGGCCGTGGCAGCATGTGCGCTCGGTAGGCGAGGACATCGTGGCCACGGAGCTTGTCCTGACGGCGAATCACGTCATTCGGCCCCCGGACCTCGGAGCCATGCTCGCGGCGGGAGTCACCGAAGTGAGCGTCCGCAAGAAGCCAAGAGTGGCTGTGATTCCCACCGGCGACGAGCTCGTGCCGCCAGGAACGCCGCTCTCCCCCGGGAGAATCATCGAATTCAACTCGAGGATCGTGGGCGGACTCGTTCACGAATGGGGTGGCGAGCCGGTCCTGCACGAGATCGTGAGGGACGACTACGAAGCCATCGCGCATGCCGTGCGCGTGGCCGCCGACGCGGCCGACATCGTCGTGGTCAACGCGGGATCCTCAGCCGGCAGCGAGGATTACACCGGTCGCGTGGTGAGCTCCCTAGGCGAGCTCCTCGTCCACGGGGTCGCGATCAAGCCTGGGAAACCCACGATCTTAGGCATCGTTTGCGGCCGGCCGTTCTTAGGGATCCCCGGCTACCCGGTGTCGGCCTCGCTCGCATGCGAGCTTTTCCTGAGGCCGCTCGTGGCGAGGATGCTCGGGCGGCCAGCGCCGCGCCGTCCGAAGATGCCCGCCGTGGCAACCCGGCGGATCGTGTCGACGCCGGGCGTGGATGAGTTCGTCAGGGTCAAGGTGGGGGAAGTGAACGGAAAGCGCGTTGTCACGCCGCTTGCGCGCGGAGCGGCCGCAGTGATGTCCCTTGTGAGGGCTGACGGGTTGATCCGCATACCCCCCTCGGCCCAGGGCGTGGAGGCGTCGTCCACGGTCGAGGTGGAGCTATCGCGCGAGCCCGATGACATATCAAATACCATCGTCGTGATAGGCAGCCACGATCTCACCCTAGACCTCCTCGCAAGCCATCTCGCGTGCAGGTACCCCGGCCTGAGCCTTTCCTCGGCACACGTGGGCAGCATGGGGGGGCTCATGGCGATCCAGAGGGGCGAGGCCCACCTCGCGGGAGTTCACCTCATCGATGGAGAGACCGGAGAGTACAACGTGCCGTACGTCGAACGATTCCTCGGGACCGAAGGCTTTGCCCTCGTGAACCTCGTCCATCGCGAGCAGGGCTTCATTGTGGCCAAGGGGAATCCCAAAGGCATCGCAGGTTTCGCCGACCTTACGAGGCCTGGCGTCGTCTTCGTGAACAGGCAGAAGGGCGCGGGAACGAGGGTGCTCCTTGACCTCGAGCTCGCAAGACTTGGTTTGGATCCGGGAAGGATAGCCGGGTACGAGCGCGAAGAATATACCCATATGGGCGTCGCCTCTTGCGTGGCGAGTGGAGCTGCCGACGTCGGTCTTGGGATACGCAGCGCCGCAGCCGCGCTAGGCCTCGATTTCGTGCCGGTCGCGAAGGAGCGATACGACCTTCTCACGACCAAGGCCTTCCTTGGTTCTTCAATGATGGATAAACTTCTGACCGTGATGAGGTCGAACGAGTTCAAGGCGGCTGTCGCCGGTCTTGGCGGGTACGACGTGTCGGACACCGGAAAGGTCGTGTGGGAAGGGTGACAACGCTCGTTGATGCCTTTGGCCGGAGGATCACGTATCTGCGCGTCTCTGTGACGGACAAGTGTAACCTCCGGTGCGTTTACTGTATGCCAGAGCACGGGGTGAAGCCCAGGTCGCACCACGAGATACTCAGGCTCGAGGAAATCGCCCGCGTGGTCCGGGTCGCAGCCGGCCTGGGGATCACCAAGGTGAGGATCACCGGCGGCGAGCCCCTCGTGCGCAAGGGCCTCGTGCAGCTCGTGAAGATGATCGCCTCTCTTCCTGGCCTCCGCGACTTCGCGATGACCACCAATGGCACGCTTCTTGATGACCGCGCTGCCGAGCTCGCGGCCGCAGGGCTCAAGCGAGTCAACATCAGCCTGGACACGCTGAGGCCGGACGTGTACTCGAGGATAACGCGACGTGGCGATCTCCAGGCGGCGCTCCGCGGGATAGCCGCTGCGGAGGCGGCAGGCCTTCGGCCCATCAGGTTAAACGCTGTGGTGGTCCGGGGCGTAAATGACGGCGAGATCGAGGATCTCGCTCGACTCACGTTGGAACACGCCTGGGACGTGAGGTTCATAGAGCTCATGCCGTTTTGGGGCAATGGCGGGAGCCTCGGGCCTTCGGATGTGGTCCCCATTGAAGAGGTGAGGGGAAGAGTGAAGGCCATCGCCCGTGGTGGGGCATTGGTCCCTTGCCACGCGTCACTGACGTTGGGCTCGGCCGCACCCACGGGGCGGCCAGGCCTGGAGGCAGCAGGCGAATCGGGCCCCGCGAGCTACATACGGCTGCCTGGAGCGCTCGGGCGAGTCGGCTTCATATCAAGGGAGGGCGACGGTTTTTGCGTGAGGTGCAACAGGCTGCGTCTCACGGTCGACGGCAAGCTCTTGCCGTGCCTTCTCGCAACCTCCGGGGTCGACTTGCGGGGGCCGCTTCGCGACGGCGCCGACGACGCAGCCATTGCTGAGCTCATACGGAAAGCTGTGAGCATGAAGCCGGAGAGCGGCGCGGCGTGCGGAGGCGTGGCGGGCGACGGTGTGTTGCAGCCCTCGCCGTCGCTGTGTGAGATCGGAGGTTGACCGAAACGGGGAAGCAGGCGGAATGCTCGGGGGGATAGGCCGATGACGGAAGGAGTGCCCGGGAGGACGCTGACCCATCTTGACGGGTCGGGCAAAGCGCGGATGGTGGACGTGACGTCGAAGCCTGACACTGCCCGCGAGGCGCAGGCTCGATGCAGGGTCCGGATGGCCCCCGCGACCCTTGCACTGGCTGAGAGGGGCGAGGGGCCGAAGGGCGACGTCTTCGGAGTGGCGAGGGTGGCTGCGGTGATGGGCGCGAAGAGCACGTCCTCGCTCATCCCGATGTGCCATCCTATTCCCATCACCGGGATCGACGTGGACTTTCGGACCGATCTCGCCAGCGGTGTCGTGGACATCCAGGTCACGGTGCGCACTTTCGGAAAGACGGGGGCTGAAATGGAGGCTCTCACCGGGGCCTGCATGGCCGCGCTCACCATTTACGACATGTGCAAGGCAGTGGACCGGTCCATGGTGATAGGCGATGTGAGGCTCGTGCGCAAGTCCGGCGGCAAGAGCGGGGATTTCGTACGGGAGGGAGAGCCGAGTTGGGAGGGGTAGTCGTCGCGGTGTGTGTGAGCGAGACCAAGGGCGTGAGCAAGCGCGACGTGTGTCGGGGCAGGCTAGTGGAGGGGCACGGCTTAGAGGGGGACGCCCACGCTGGTCCGTGGCACCGGCAAGTGAGCCTGCTCGCGGAGGAAAGCATCGACAAGATGCGCGCGAAGGGAATCGAGGTTGGGCCGGGGGCATTCGCGGAGAACATCACCACCCGCGGCATTGACCTCCACCACTTGCCCGTGGGCACCCGGCTTGAGATAGGGCCCGAAGCGGTGCTCGAGGTCACTCAGATAGGCAAGGAGTGTCACGCAGGGTGTGCCATCTTTCGGCAAGTGGGCGAGTGCGTGATGCCGCGCGAGGGGGTGTTCGCGAGAGTGGTACGGGGCGGAGAGATCGAGCGGGGAGATGAGATACGCGTGAAGACGCCGGTTCGGTTCGCGGTCTTGACGGTGAGTGACAAGGGAAGCCGAGGGGAGCGGCCCGACGAGAGCGGCGATGTCATCGAACGTATGGTCTCGAGCATCGGCAGGGTGGTGGAAAGGCGCATCGTTCCCGACGAGTACGACCTGATCGTTGAGGAACTGCGTCGTATGGCCGATAAGCTCGGGGTTGACGTGGTCCTGACCACGGGCGGCACGGGATTCAGCCCGCGCGATGTTACACCCGAGGCTACGAGATCGGTCATTGACCGCCTCGTTCCGGGGATTCCCGAGGCCATGCGCGCGGCCGGGCTCGCCAAGACGCCTCACGCCATGTTGAGCCGGGCTGCCGCGGGCATCCGGAGGAAGACCCTGATCGTGAACCTTCCCGGCAGCCCGAAGGGGGTCGAGGAAAGCTTGGCAGTGCTCCTCGCGGCCATCCCCCATGCGGTGGAGACCCTAAGAGGGACCGCCGAAGAGTGCGGGAGGGAACGGAGCAAGAACGATTGAGCGGTCACGGCATCGCACCGCCCCCGTGACGGCGTGACGACGGTGCTTGTCCCCAAGGAACGGAGATTGTATAATATACACGTTGTTCCAGCTGAGCACCGGGGAAAGGTGGGAACGGAAAGCCGACCCCCACCTGGCCGGAGCTGGGGAGAGCACATTGCGGGAGGCGGACGAAGTGGTAAACGACCTTCAGCAGATCCTCCTGAGCGAGGAGGTCATCGCCAAGAGGGTCAAGGAGCTCGGCGAGCAGATCTCCCGAGATTACAGTGGATGCGACCTTGTGGTGGTGGGCATACTCAAAGGCGCGCTCGTGTTCATGGCGGACCTTATACGGCACCTGTCGATTCCCGTCATAATGGATTTCGCCGTGGTGTCGAGCTACGGCACGGCCACGAAGACCTCGGGCGTCGTGCGGATCCTCAAAGACCTCGATCAGCCCATCGAGGGCAAGCACGTGCTCATCGTCGAGGACATAATAGACACCGGGCTCACCATGCACTACCTCATCAACAACTTCAAGGCCAGGAAGCCTCTCTCGGTGAAGGTGTGCACGCTTCTCGATAAGCCGAGCCGCAGAGAAGTGGATATTGTTCCTGACTACTGCGGGTTTTCCATCCCCGACCATTTCGTGGTCGGGTACGGGCTTGACTACGCGGAATACTACCGCAACCTGCCCCAGGTTGGCGTGTTGAAACCGGAAGTATATCAAAAATGATAGCAATCCTTGACTTCGGCTCACAATATAGCATGCTGATCGCTCGCAAGATCCGCGAGCTTGAGGTATACTGCGAGATCCTTCCCCACGATGCGTCCGCGACGCGGATAGCTGGGCTCAAGCCTGAGGGGATCGTTCTTTCAGGCGGGCCGTCGAGCGTGTATGAGGAAAACGCCCCTTCTTGCGACCGGCGAATCCTAGATATGGGCGTTCCCGTGCTCGGGATCTGCTATGGCATGCAGCTCATGGCGCGGATCCTTGGGGGCGAGGTGGCTCATCTCGGCTTGCGGGAGTACGGCAAGACCACGGTCTTCGTGAATGACTGGTCCGATCTCTTCGCGGGCGTGGGTCCGAGCTTCACGTCGTGGATGAGCCATCAAGACCAGGTGAATGCGCCTCCTGCGGGGTTCGATGTCATCGCCCGCACCGAGAACACCCCTGTTGCAGCCATGCGCGACCGCGTCCGGAAGCTTTACGGGCTCCAGTTTCATCCTGAGGTGGTTCACACCGAACACGGCAGGGAGATCTTGGCGAACTTTTTGTTCAGGATATGCGGGTGTGAGAAGTCGTGGACTCGAGGCAGGTTTATCCAGGACCAGGTAGAGCGCGTCCGCGAGCAGGTGGGAGAGGGGCGCGCGATCGCCGCGCTGTCGGGCGGTGTCGATTCCTCCGTGGCCGCGCTCCTCGTTCACCGCGCAATCGGTGACAGGCTTACATGCGTGTTTGTTGACACAGGCCTGCTTCGGAAGGGCGAGCCAGAGCAGGTCAAGGCCACTTTCGGGGAACACTTCAGCATGAACCTCCGCACCGTGGACGCGCGAGAGCGGTTCATAAGCACGCTGCGCGGGGTGGTGGACCCGGAGGAGAAACGCAGGAGGATCGGTCGCGAGTTCATCAGGGTATTTGAGGAAGAGGCTCGGAAGTGTGGCGAAGTCGACTTCCTGGTCCAGGGGACGCTGTATCCCGATGTCATTGAGAGTGCGGGCTCCCGTCTTGGGCCCGCGGCCAAGATCAAGTCCCACCACAACGTGGGCGGTCTTCCCGAGACCATGCGGCTGCGGCTCATCGAGCCATTGCGCTACCTCTTCAAGGATGAAGTCCGGGTCATCGGGCGGGACCTCGGTCTGCCGGCATCCATAATCGAGCGCCACCCGTTCCCTGGGCCCGGCCTCGCTGTCCGGGTGGTGGGCGAGGTCACTCCGGAGAGCCTCGAGATAGTGCGCGAGGCGGATGCGATCGTTGAGGAGGAGACGAGGGCTGCGGGGCTGTATACCGAAGTGTGGCAGGCTTTTGCAGTGCTCCTGGACGTGCGAAGCGTGGGCGTCATGGGAGACGCGCGCACCTACGAGCGGCCCATCGTGATCCGCGCGGTAACGAGCGAAGACGGGATGACGTGCGATTGGGTGAGGCTCCCGTCGGAAGTGCTCGAGAGGATCTCCACGCGCATCGTCAACGAGGTCAAGGGCGTGAACCGCGTCGTGTATGACATAAGCACGAAGCCACCGGCGACGATCGAATGGGAATAGCGATGCGCGTGCGCGTAGCGTTCACCGTGAAGGCCCCTGCGATGCCTCGATGTACCTCTCGGTAGGCACCGCAGGGGCTTTGCCACGTACAACGCCGATCCTTGTCTCATCTCAGCACCAAGTCCGACTGGGATGATGGGCGTTCCAATTCCCCGGCGCCGCTGGCAAGCCAAGTGCTCCGTCGAGCTTTTGGGGGCTGGATGAGCCTTCTGAGTATGTCGCCAAAAGTTCGCGCCACTTTTCGGCGGAGGGCTCCTGCCCAGGGTTGCCGGTGTTGCCCTCCGGGGACGGCGCGCTTGCGGCGCGCCTCGTTCGAATTCGGCGCGCAAGCCTGCCGAATTCTCCACGCCCCGTCGTGCAAGCACCGGCAACCCCAGCGCCGTCAAGAAAGGAGACGAGAACTTATGGCGTCGTACTTGGTCAGGTTATGAGCGGCAGGATGAACCTGAGGACAAAGAGCGCTGCGAGCACCCACATTGTGGCGCTGATCTCTTTCGCCCTGCCTACCAGCAGCTTGATGATGACGTATCCGAGAACCCCGAACACCAGGCCCTCGGCTATGCTGTACGCGAACGGCATCATCGCGATGGCAAGGAACGCCGGGATCGCCTCGGTGAAGTCGGTGAAGTCGATCTTCATAACTGGCTCCATCATGAAAATGCCCACGATGATGAGGGCGGGAGCGGTTGCGGCAGCGGGGATCAGCTTCACAAGCGGCGCGAAGAAGAGCGAGAGCAGGAACAGCACTGCGACTGTGACGGCCGTGAGGCCGGTTCGCCCGCCCTCAGCGACGCCCGACGCGCTTTCCACGTACGTGGTGACGGTGCTGGTTCCGAAAATCGCTCCGGCGATGGTGCCGACCGCGTCGGCGAGGAGCGCCTGGTCAGCTCTGGGCAATTCGCCCTTTTCGTTCAGGAACCCGGCTTTTGTTGAAACACCAATGAGTGTACCGGCCGTATCGAACATGTCTACAAATGTGAATGTGAAGATCACTGTTATCAGTCCGACGTCCAGGAGCCCGCTGAAGTCCATCTTCAGAAATGTTGGGGCGAGGCTTGGCGGAGCGCCGATGATGTCGGCGATCCCTCTCGGTGCGGGGTTCAGCTTGAATATCATTCCCACGATCGTTGTGATAAGGATGCCAAGCAGGAGCGAGCCTTTGACGCGCCGCGAAACGAGGAGCCCCATAACGGCCAGGCCGAACAGGGACAGCAGAACCGTCGGGGACGTTATGTTGCCTAGCCCCACGAGCGTGGCCTCATTTCTCACGATTATCCCGGCTTCTTGCATCCCTATGAAGGCGATGAAAAGACCGATGCCCACGCTCACCGCGAGCTTCAGGGTCATCGGGACGCCGTTGATGATAGCCTTTCGCACCGGGAGAAGGGTCAGTATCAAGAAGATCACGCCGTCAACGAACACGGCGGCGAGGGCCGTTTGCCAACTTATGCCCATTCCGAGGACCACTGTAAATGCGAAGAAGGCGTTCAAACCCATCCCGGGCGCCATGGCGAACGGGTAATTCGCATAGAGCGCCATAACCAGCGTTCCCAGGGCCGTGCCGAGGATGGTCGCGACCATCACAGCTCCGACGTCCATGCCGGTGTTCCCGAGAATGGATGGATTGACGATGATGATGTAAGCCATCGTCATGAAAGTCGTGATGCCCGCCACGATCTCTGTCCTTATGTTGGTGTGGTTCTCTCTCAAGTGAAACACGCTATCCAGAAACCCGGCATCTGCGTTGTTCACCTTCGCTTGTGCCATACCCGAACCTCCTTAAGATACATAGCGTGTGGCCAGCACGAGTAAATGCGCCCTGTAACGGACCCCAGCCCGCTTTGTGCTGCGCGGGTAGCTGCTCGCTCACGTGCTTCCGTGCATCCCCTCCTCTCCGCAGCGAAACCTTTTCCGGGGCCCCGGAGGCGGACCGCCCGGGCTCGAACCTTTCCCCGACCCTGGGTGGGGTGGCAAGGCCTTGTAGGCACTGCGCGATGCGTGCGCTGAGGTGCGATTCCGAGAAGAGTCCTAATGGCCCTACAATTGCTTCCGAGCGTTGGAGCTCAACCCGGGGCGGCGGTCGCCGCCGTCTGGCGGTGGAACCCCGCGAGCGCGCAAGGGGCCTTCGCCGGCGCACTTTACTGCTTCGACGTTTCGCTTGAAAGACCTTCTCAGGGTTGGTTATCTCCTCCTCTGCAGGGCATGGCTGCCACAGCGACTTTACAGGGCGACGCCCACCGCGCTCGCTAGCGCCCGCACCACATGGTCTAGATCATCTTTTGTCAGCCCGGGATGAACGGGGAGCGACAGAACCTGCCGATAGGCCCGTTCCGTTGCTGGACAGAGTGCGGCCTGTGCTCCGAACCGCTCTCGAAGCGCTGGCTGGGAATAGATTGGTTCCGGGTAGTGGATGCCCGTTTCGACGCCGGCTGCCTTCATTAAGGCAGCTATCTCATCGCGCGAGCGGCCTAGAGTGCTCTCATCGATGCTCACCGTGTACTGGTGGAAGACGGATGATACATGGGGCGGCACGTAAGGCGGCGTGACCCCCGGGAGCGACGAGATCGCGCCGGTGAGGTAGGCCGCGTTTTGCCGCCGGATCCTCGAAAACTCGTCTATGAGGCCGAGTTGCGCCCGCCCGACGGCTGCCGCGACTTCTGTCATGCGGTAATTGAATCCGACCAGCGTGTGACGGTATTTGCTCTCCTGGCCGATGTTGCGCAGGCGCCTGATTTTCGTTGCGAGATCGCGGTCTTCTGTCGCGATGAACCCGCCTTCCATGGTATGGAGGTTCTTCGTGGCGTAAGTGCTGAAACACGTCACGTCACCGATGGTTCCGATTTTCCTACCACGGTATTCCGCCCCGATGGCCTGGGCAGCGTCTTCCACGATGAAGAGGCCGTGACGCGCGGCTATGTCGCGTATGGCATCCATCTCCGCCGGTTGCCCGTAGAGGTGCACGGGCTCGATACCGACTGTGCGAGGGGTTATTCTCTCCTCGATCGACGCTGGGTCTATGTTGAAGGTCCTTGGATCGATATCGGCGAACACAGGCGTCGCGCCGCAATACATGATGGCATAGGCGGACGACGCGAAGCTGAACGGCGTGGTGATGACCTCGTCTCCGGGGCCGACCCCGAGCGCGAGGAAGGCGAGGTGAAGGGCAGCAGTGCCGCTTCCCACAGCCACGACGTGCGTGGCGCCTAGGTAATTCGCTAGGCCCGTCTCGAACTCCTCGACCATCCGCCCCTGAATG
The DNA here is from genome assembly GCA_012842395.1 of Bacillota bacterium. NCBI lineage: Bacteria > Bacillati > Bacillota > Bacillota bacterium. The sequence continues at coordinate 108,888 of DUSX01000017.1, read as the reverse complement.
AGCATCCCCGATCTGAGCACTTGGAGGACGGCCTCTTCTATCTCGGGACCGTGATAGGGTTTTGCCATTGAGACCTTTCGGAACTCGAGCCCCGTTGAAGTGCGCGATTCTGATTCCATCGTATCCCCCCTCAGTTGACGGCCTTCGCCCCGATACCGTGCTGATATGCTAGGCTGCTGCAGTTCGCCACACCGTATTCTGCGCGATCCGCCGATTTCCTTCCTTGAACGCGTGCACGCGCTTACGTAAGTATGGCGCGGCAAGTTTCTGCCCTTTCTCTCGAGGGCGAGGGCGCTGGGGTTGCCGGTGCTTGCACGACGGGGCGCTCGGAATTCGGCCAGCCCGGGCGGCGAACTCGAACGAGGCGCGCCGCAAGCGCGGCGCCGTCTCCTCAGGACGAACGCCGGCAGCCCGGGGCAGGACTTGTGCGCTGAAAAGGAGCGCGGGCTTGTGACGACCTTGGCAGCCTCTGAAATCCGACTTCGGTGTGAAGGGATGGGGCAGCGTCGTGTAGAATACCCAGCCCGTAGGCGGAGCCGGCATGCGGATGCCGCGGCACGGGTCGCGGGCCATCCTCGAGTGGGCCTGTAGTGGGCCTGTGGGGCCGCGACGAGAGACGTGGAGCTTGGCCGTCTGAGGAGGGAGCGATCTTGCTGGATGTGCCGGAACTGAAAGACGCCCTTGACCTCGCTGTGTCGAGGGGGGCAAGCTATGCCGACGTGAGAGTAGTGCGTAGGCGGCAGGAATCTATCTCCGTGAAAAACGGAGCGGTGAGTGGCGTATCCATGGGCGAGGATGAGGGCTTCGGTGTAAGGGTGCTCGTGGACGGGGCCTGGGGTTTCGCGTCTAGCTCCAGGCTGGACCTTGACGAAGCCTTGCGGGTTGCGGACGAGGCTGTAAGAATCGCGCGGGCGAGCGCGACGGTGAAACGGCGCGATGTTGCGCTGGCCCCCACCAAGCCGGTCACTGGCTCGCACGTCACCCCGTGCAACACGGACCCGTTCGAGGTGCCGATCGACGAGAAGATCCAACTGCTCCTTGACGCTGATAGGCTGGCCAGGGAAGATAAGAGGGTCAGGGTGTCCACCGCTTCGATGAGCTTTTTTGAGGAAGAGAAGACCTTCGTGTCATCCGAAGGCGCGGTGATCAGCCAGAAAAGGGTGGAAAGCGGCGCCGGGCTCTCCGCGTTCGCCGCGGGCCCAAACGATGTACAGAGGCGATCATATCCGGCCGCGTTCGGCGGGGATTTCGCGTGTGCGGGATACGAGTTCGTGGAGGCTCTCGACCTTCCCGGCCATGCAGAGAAGGTGGGACGGGAGGCGGGGGATCTCTTGGACGCGCCGCAGTGCCCCTCGATGACCACCACGGTGATCCTCGGAACCAACCAGATGGCCCTGCAGATTCACGAGTCCTGCGGGCACCCGTCGGAGCTGGACAGGGTCTTCGGCACCGAGGCGAGTTACGCGGGGACGAGCTTCCTGACGCCGGACAAGAAAGGCAGCTTCAGGTACGGATCGGAGCTCGTGAACATAACCGCCGATGCAACGATCCCCGGAGGCCTCGGGAGCTTCGGGTACGACGACGAAGGCGTTCCCGCGCAGAGAACGCCACTTGTGGACGGCGGGATATTCGTGAACTATCTTACGTCCAGGGAAACCGCGGCCAGGTTGGGTGAAAGAAGCAATGGTGCGATGCGCGCGGACGGTCCCCACAGGATGCCGATAATCAGGATGACTAACATCAACCTCGAGCCGGGCGATTGGACGCTCGACGAGATGATCCGCGATACGAAGGAGGGCATTCTCCTCGATACGAACAAGAGCTGGAGTATAGACGACAGGCGATTGAACTTTCAGTTTGGCACAGAGGTTGGTTACCTCATTAGGGACGGCGCCATCGGCCAGATGGTGAAGAATCCCACTTATACGGGGATAACGCCTGAGTTCTGGGGGAGTTGCGACGCGGTTGGGACCAGAGGAGAGTGGCACCTTTGGGGTGTTCCGAATTGCGGCAAAGGCGAGCCGCCTCAGCTCGCGCACGTCGGTCACGGGTCTGCTCCCGCGAGATTCCGTAACGTGAGGGTGGGTGTTGGGAGATGGTAGGGGCGAAAGATACCGTTTTCCGTAGCAGAGACCATGCGTGCGTGGCCGATATCGTCCTGAATACGTCCGAAGCTGACGAGGTCGAGGTGGCCGTCGAGACGTCCGAGGCATACCTCACGCGTTTCGCCAACTGCGAGATCCACCAGAACACCGGGGAACGCACCACAAGCGTGGTGGTGAGGTCGGTATTCGGTCAGAAGGTCGGGGTTGCGTCCACCACGAGGCTGGATCGCGAATCGGTCGAGGCCACGGTGCGGCGGGCGGGGCGCGTCGCGAAGGCGCAGCCTGAGAACCCAGAGTTCCCAGGGCTCCCCGGCCCGGCCGAGTGTGCGCAGGTCAACGCATATTCCGAAGAGACCGCGTCGTGCCCGCCAGAGCGGCGGGCTTCGGGCGTGGGGGAGATCTGCAGGCTCGCGGCCAAAGAAGGGCTCGTTGCGTCAGGCTCGTTTTCCACGGCGGCGCACGAGATGATGGTCGTGAACTCACGCGGGCTTCTTGCAGAGACACGGTTCACCCGCGCGAACCTTCTCACGGTCGTTATGTCCGCTACCGGCTCGGGTTACGCGGAGCGCTTTTCTGTGAACGTCGGAGCCATAGACCCGCATGAAGTCGCTGAAGAGGCGGTGAGGGGATGTCTGGCGGATGCCGACCCCGTAGACATCGAGCCCGGAGAATACGAAGCCATCTTCGAGGCGTACGCGGTGGCCGACATGGTTCAAATGCTCTCCTACATGGGGTTCGGTGCGCTCTCGTTCCAAGAGGGTCGTAGCTTCATGTCAGGGAATATCGGGCGCAGGATAACCGGGCCGAACATCACCATCTGGGATGACGGCCTTGACCCGCGCGGGGTGCCGCTGCCCTTCGACGCCGAGGGGGTGCCCAAGCAGAGGGTCATGCTCATCGAGGAGGGCGTCGCACGCGGCGTTGTGTACGATTCGTTCACGGCCGCGCGCGAGGGAAAGCGCTCCACGGGCCATGCGATATCGCCCTTGCCGTCCGCGGAGCCCTTCGCCGTCAATCTCTTCATGGCTGGGGGTGATTCCTCTCTGGACGAGATGATCGCGGCCACGAGGCGCGGCATTTACGTGAAGCGCCTTCACTATACGAACCCCGTCCATCCCGCAAAGTCGATACTGACGGGCATGACGAGGGATGGCACCTTCCTCGTGGAAAGCGGCAGGATCGTGCGGCCGGTGAAGAACCTCCGGTTCACCGAGAGCATACTTGGCGCGTTCTCCGGCGTGGAACTGATCTCAAAGGAGACGAGGCTTCTTCCCTTGTACTCGCTGGGTGGAATCGTAGCGCCGGCGGTAAAGGTGAGGAGCTTCACGTTTACGGGAGTCACGCAATACTGACAGGAGGTGGCACGGGTCGCATGCGCGGTGCGTCGAAGCCCAAGGTGGTCATCTTCGGGGCGGGCAGCTCTTTCACATTCCAGCTGGCGAAGGACATTCTCCTCATCCCGGGGATCGGGTGTGGGACCTTCGCACTGGTGGACATCGACGCGGAGAGGTTGGGCATCGCCCGGAGACTGGTGGAGAAGCTCGTCTCGCTCGCTGGCAGGCATTGGGACGTGATCTCGTCAGTCGAGCGCCGTGAGGTTATGGGCGATGCTGATTACGTGATCAACACCATCGAAGTCTCCGGCGTGTCCACGGTGGGTTTCGACTACGAGATACCCAAGAAGTACGGGATCGATCAGTGCATCGGGGATACCATTGGGCCCGGCGGCGTCATGAAGGCGTTGCGGACGATCCCGGCGTGGGTAGAGATCCTGCGTGACGCGGAGGAGCTTTGCCCTCGCGCCCTCGTCATGAACTACACGAACCCCATGTCCATGATGATGCTGGCGGCGGTGCGAACGAGTAAGCTAAGGGTCGTGGGGCTTTGCCATTCGGTCCAGAACACGTCCAAGCAGCTCGCCACGTACTTGGGTGTGCCGTATGAGGAACTCGTTTGGGAATGCGCCGGGATCAATCACATGGCTTGGTTTACCAGGCTCGAACACGGCGGTCGGGACATGTACCCGGTGCTTCGGGAGAAAGCAAAGGATCCGGCGATATACGAGCGGGACCCCGTGCGTTTCGAGGTCATGCTGCACTTCGGCGCGTTCGTCACCGAGTCGAGCGGGCATTTCTCCGAATACGTGCCGTACTTCCGCAAGCGCCCCGATCTCATACAGAAGTACTGCCGCGAAGGGTATCTCGGTGGATCGGGGTTTTATGCCAAGAACTGGCCGCAATGGCGCAAGGACAACGACGCGCGGGCCATGCGCCTTGTGTCCGGCGAAGAGCACTACGAGCTCACAAGAAGCCATGAGTATGCCTCGGCCATCATCGAGGCCCATTTATTCGATCGGCCGACCGTGATTCACGCGACCGTCCTGAACGGGGGGCTCATCGAAAACCTTCCCTTCGACGGGGTCGTGGAGGTGCCTGTGCTGGTTGATGGCGCTGGCTACCATCCTTGCCGTTTCGGCCGACTTCCATCGCAACTGGCAGCGCTGTGTCAATCTAACATGGCCGTTTACGAGCTCGGGGTCAAGGCAGCCCTCGAGGGCGACCGGGAGGCGGCGATCCATGCTATGATGCTCGACCCGCTGAGCGCGGCGGTATGCTCTCCTGCGGAGCTCAGAGCCATGGCTGAGGAGCTGTTCGCGGCCGAGGCAGGTTTTCTTCCCTTCTAGTGGTGTGCGTTTTCCGGGCTACTTGGAGCGCCCGGTTTTTGTTTAGAACTTTATGAAAGATGGCAGGATTCATAGGAGGCTCAGCGAATAGTTATGCACGAGATCGCGGCACCGGCGCTTGTGCCAGGGGCATAGAGATTCGACCAGCTCGAGCTCGCGTGCGAAAGCCGAATGACGTGCGCCCGAGGCTCGCCGAGGAGGGAGGGCATGTTCGATAACCTTGGGCCAGGCCCGATAGCGTTAGGCGAGACGTCAGGGGCGCGTAAGGTAGCGCAGAGTTGTGGCGACGATTTGCTCGGCAGTACACCACAGAAGTGGTGTCGTGAGGTTCGTCAGCCGGGCGAGCGGGGAGCTACACCCGGGCTGGCGCAGGCGCTTAATTTAGGCTCTTGAGAAACGCTCTGCTGCTTGTTGCGGAACGAGGATAGTTGGCGGTGTTCGAGATGAGCGCGCTCGAGTGGCGAACGGGGTCGCTGCCCATGAAAGCGGATGACACCAGGCTTCTACGCAGGATTAACACTCTTAGAGTATTCCAGGTCCTTAGAGAGAAGGGCCCCATGTCCCGCGCTGAGCTTGCCGGGGTCACTGGCTTGACTCCCGCCACGATCTCCAACGTTGTGTCGACGCTCATAAAATGCAGGATTGTGCGAGAGATAGGTTTTGGAGAATCAAGCGGCGGACGGCCTCCCGTTCTCCTTGAGTTCGACCCGAAAGCTTTTTACCTTGCTGGGGTGGATCTCGGGGTAAGCAAGGTCATCGCGGTCGTGACGGACCTTCAGGGAAGCACGGTTTCTCGCGCGAAAATGGACCTCGACGTGGGCGTCGGCAAAGAGGGCATACTCTCCCGCATGCTGGAGGCGGCGCGCGAAGCCCAGTCACAGGCCGGCTCCGCTCGGGACAAGGTCGCGGGAATAGGGGTGAGTGTTCCGGGCCTGACCGACGTGGTGAACGGGGTCTCGGTGTTCGCACCTAACATACCGGGTTGGAGCAACGTTCCCGTCGCAGACATCTTCCGCGGGGAGTTCAGCCTGCCGTGCTGGATTGAGAACGATGCGCGGGCGATGGCCTTGGGTGAGGCAAGGTTCGGAGTGGGTCGGGGCCGCAGGAACCTCATCTGCGTGAACGTGGGCCGCGGCATCGGTGCCGGGCTCATCCTCAACGGTGAGCTGTACCGGGGGGAGCGCGGGGGCGCGGGCGAAATTGGCCACACCACGGTTGATCCCAACGGGCCTGTGTGTCCGTGCGGCAACAATGGGTGCCTGGAGGTGGTGGCTTCCGGGCCCAGCATTGCGGCGGCGGCCATAAGGGCGGTCTCCGCCGGGGCTCGCACGACGATAAGGGATATGGTTGGCGGCAGGATCGAGAACATCACGGCGGAGGTGGTCTCCGAAGCCGCCAACGAGGGCGACCTCCTGGCGCGCAGGTTGATCTGCGAGGCCGGCAGATACCTCGGCATCGGCATAGCGAACGCCGTGAACCTCTTCAGCCCCGAGATGGTGGTCATCGGCGGCGGCGTCTCGCGCGCAGGAGACCTCCTCTTCAACGAGATAAAGTGCGTTGTGAGGAAGCGGGCCTTCACGACCATGGTGAACCTTCCGGAGATCGTGCCGTCCTCCTTGGGCGAGGACGCGAGCAGCATCGGTGCAGCCGCACTGGTGCTCGAGAATATGCTTGAGACCGGCGAATTCGTGGACTGTACAAAGACTTCTGAGTGACCGCGGGTAAGTCCCGTGTTCTGACGGCCCGGTGTGGGATGTGCTGAAGAAAGGGGGGATGCGCGGAGACTGCCCGGTGCGCAGCTGTGAATCCAACTTCAACTAGCGACAACAGCCCATTACCGTCCATGTTGTTCAACGTTGCTCAACTCCTTCCTCCGATCAAGGCTTCATGTCTTCTTGTGCTGCTTCGCTGCCCACACTTCACTGCCTACCTGGGAACGCCGACGGCCTTGGCACCGGCGAGAAGAAGAAGGCCTCGCGTTGCACACGCATTGTTCTGGCTCGGGGAACGGCATCGAGGTCGGCTGACAGGCAACCAACCCGATTCTGAAAGGAGAGTCAGGCCACTATGAGGAAAGCGGTGCGTATGGCTGTGTGCGTCGCTTTGTTTGCTTTGGTGTGCACGACGACTTGTTGCGTGGCGAACGCCGCTGCCAAGGTCCAGTTGACGTTTTGGAACATGCCGTTCGTGACCCAGGAGGTCTCTCCCGACTACGTCGCATGGTGGGAGAGCGCGGTGGAGAAGGCCCTCCCGGATGTGGTCGTCGACAAGTTCTACGGACCCGGCTCATATCCCGAAATGCAAAAGAAATACGTGATCCAGGCAAAGACGGGCAAGCCGGACGTGATCGAGGGACTCGTCGAAGACATGCCCATTTATCTGAGCATGGGGCTTATAGCCGATCTTACTGATGAGTTCAACGCTTGGAACGAAAAGGCCAACTTCGTCAAGGGTGCCGTGGACGCCTTGACAGTAGATGGAGCCATTTACGGGATTCCTTACAACACTAACGCCCGCGTCCTACTCTACAGAAAAGACCTCTTCAAAGAATATGGTCTCGAGGTCCCGAAGACTTGGGACGACCTAGTGAAGACAGCTTCCGCCATTACGAGGAAATCCAACAAGAAGGTGTACGGGTTCACCTGCGTCACTGAGGTTGGCGAATCGCGAGGATTCCAGGAGTTCATCTCATGGTATTTCCAGGTGAGCAAAGGCCGACAGATCTTCGAGAAGGTCGGCGGTAAGTGGGTTTGCGTGGCTACGCCTGAGCAGTTCGAGAGGGTGTTGCAGCTTTACTATGATCTTCTGTTCTGCGACCCGGAGTTCCCGGCGATGGATCCCGCGCAGAGGGGTGCTGGGTGGATGCCTGAGGACAACGGGTACGTCGCTGGAAAGTGGGCGATGGTCCCGATGGGGCCGTGGATCTGGGGGCACCGTGCTGATAACGAGACCGCGCGCGCGATCCTAGAGGAGAAGACCGGCATAGCACCGCTGCCGATCCCCCCTGGAGGCATTCAGGCAACCTACATGGAAGTCAAACCTATCATGGTCAACGCACATTCAAAGGATCAGTCGAAGGCGTGGGAGCTTGTCAAGTTCATCACGTCGAGGGACGCCATGGCCGGTTGGGCGGCCAGCTCCGGGTTCATTCCCGCCCGCAAGGACGTGTCCGCTTTGGAGGAATTCAAGAGCAACTGGTGGCAACAAGGCTTCAGCGCGCAGCTGCCCACCGGCATCTGCCCCTCTCCGCTGAACTGGGCGCCTGCGAAAGACGCCATATTCAAAGCCATCAATGCAGTCATCTACAAGACCATGTCGCCCAAGGAAGCTGCCAAGCGCCTGTGCGACGATCTTGCGAAAGTGGCCAGTGAGGGCCTGCTGTAGCCCGTCCACCGGACGTCAAGCGCGTGGACGAACGATTCTCTTGTCGCAGGCGTGCGACGAGACTCGGGGTTTGTGACGTCGGAGAAGGGACCAGGAAGGGAAGGCGGGGTGTGACACAGGCACATGGTAGAGGGACGTTTGAGAGGCAAGACCGGCTACATTCTATGTGCGCCCGCTGTCGCCGTGCTCGGCGTGCTTGTGGCGCTCCCGCTCGTAAGCGGCGTGTGGCAGGCTTTCACCGACGCCAACCTATTGAGGCCGACCGTCCGCACGGTCGGCCTCGCGAATTTTGCCAAGATGGTGCTCGACCCCGTGTTTTGGGTCGCGCTACGACACTCTCTTGCGCTCACTGCCGTAGCGGTGATCCTCCAGCTCGCCCTCGGCACCATTTTAGCCTTGGCTCTAAAACAGAACGTGCCGGGCGTAGGTGTCTTCAGAAGCCTGGCCATGACAACCTGGGTGATCCCTGTAGTCGCCACGGTGGTCATGTTCAAGTTCATGACCCAGACGGGTTACGGATTCTTCAACATGGTTCTAGAGAGAATTGGGTTGGGTAGGTACGCGACGTACTGGTTCGGGGACATTCGCTGGGCGTTCCCGCTCGTGGTGTTCCTCCACCTGTGGAGGAACGTCCCATTCTACGGTGTCGCGCTGCTTGCTGCGATGCAGTCGATCCCAAAGGATCTCTATGAAGCAGCGCAGATAGATGGGGCCGATGCTTGGCAGCAGTTCTGGCACATCACCGTGCCGGGGATCAAGTACACGGCCATGGTGATGGTCACCATACATGTGATCTGGACGTTCAACAACTTCGATCTCGTTTACCTTGCGACCGGCGGAGGCCCGGTCGATGTGACTGAGGTGCTGCCCGTATACCTTTACAAGCAATGTTGGCACAACTTTTCCATGGGGTACGGTGCCGCGCTCGGGGTCGCGATGCTGGTCCTTCTAGCTACGTTTTTCTTGCTTTATACCAAGGTGACTGGGGAGAGGGAGATCTAGCGAGCTGGCCACGACTCCGCGCCGGTTTTGAGCGTGCAGGCCCTGTTCAGGGCTGCCGGCCTTTCCCTCCAGGGACGGCGCGCTTGCGGCGTGCCTCGTTCGAACGCCGAGGCCTTGGCTTGAAACCATTTGTCTCGCGTTGCAGATGCCGCCGCCGAGCGCTACAAAGACCCGGAGCTGTGGCCCTCCTAGGCAGCTGCGCAGCAAGTCGCCTGTCGACGCGTTGACCACCGGACGGTGAGGGGAGGGGCACGGATGAACGCGATTGAGAACAGCGGTCCGTCTAGCAAGGGGATGCAGGTGCTCCCCAACAGGCACTCGCGTACGAAGACGAGAAACAGGCTCAGGCAGGTCGTCCTCACTTACGCAGTACTCGTGGCGTTTTATTCCTTTTTCCTGGTTCCTATCGGCTGGATCATACTGACCTCATTCAAGAAGCCTGACGCAATCCTGCGTGATTCCCTCGTTTGTGGTATCAAAGACCTCACCCTGTCCAACTACGTGAACATCCTCTCGGTGACGGATTTCCCTACCAACTTGTGGAACTCAGTCAAGATCGCCACGGGTGTGACAGCGATAACGCTGGTTCTGGCGACGCTCGGAGGCTATGGCCTGAGCCGGTACCGGTTGAAGGCACAAAACTACATCATTGCTGGGATCTTCGCGTCGCAGATGTTCCCGCCTGTGCTCATACTCATACCTCTGTACGCGTGGATGCTGAAACTCGCCATGGTGGATACGTACCCAGGCATCATCCTCGCCCAGCTCACGCTCACCTTGCCTTTCGGCGTATGGATGGCCAAGGGATATCTTGACGGAATCCCGAAGGAAATCGATGAGGCTGCGGTCATAGATGGGTGCGGGACACTGAGAACGCTTGCTCAGATCATAGTTCCTACCGCCCTGCCAGGCATACTTGTGGTCGCGTTCTACGCATTCATCGTCTCGTGGGGAGACTTCCTCGTCGTGTCTGTGCTCACGCAGAGCAACGCAACGGCAACGATACCTTTCACTCTCTGGCGCATATCAGTGTCGTTGATAATCAAATGGGGCCAGGTCGCGGCCGCGACTACCCTGACGATACTTCCGACCATAGTGTTGTTCGCGTTCGTGCAGAGGTGGCTCGTGGAAGGGCTCACGGCCGGCGCGTCCAAGGGATGAGGCGATGGGCGCCTGGCCGGGCCAGGCGCGGGCCGCGCCGCCGCCGCAAAGTCGAGCCCTCCCCGGTTGAACGGTTGTCTAGTGCGCCCAGTTGCGCTACAATGCTTCCAGGAGGATGGTCAATGGGAGCGGCAACCGGGGGCATTCTGGAGGACCTCAACCCAGCCCAGCGACAGGCGGCCTGCCACATCGAGGGGCCGCTGCTCATATTAGCGGGCGCCGGGTCGGGCAAGACCCGTGTGCTCACCCATCGCATCGCCTACCTCATAGGCGAACAAGGCGTATTCCCTGACAGCATTCTTGCGGTGACCTTCACCAATAAAGCCGCGAACGAGATGCGCGAACGTGTGTCCCGGCTCGTGGGGCCGTGGAGCCGCAGCATCTGGGTGAGCACCTTCCATGCATTCTGCGCAAAGGTGCTAAGGCGCGATATCGACAAGCTGGGCATCCCTAGGAGCTTCACCATTTTCGATGAAGCGGACCAGAAGTCGGCCATGAAGCGCGCGCTCCGCGAGCTCGGCATAGACGAGACGAGGTTCCAGCCCGAAGGGGTGCTCGCCGCGGTGAGCACGGCCAAGAACGAGCTCGTGGGCCCGGATGAGTACAGGAAACGGGCGCGTGGGTTCTGGGAGGAGACGGTGGCCCGTGTGTACCCCGTGTACCAGCGGATCCTGCGTGAGAGCTCAGGCTTGGACTTCGACGACCTGCTCGTCGAAACGGTGAGGCTCTTCAAGGAACATCCGGCGGTTCTCGAACGATATCAGCAACAACTCAGGTACATCTTGGTCGATGAGTACCAGGACACGAACCATGCCCAGTACGAGCTGGTGAACATGCTTGCCGCACAGCACCGCAACATCTGCGTTTGCGGCGATCCCGACCAGTCCATCTATCGCTGGCGCGGGGCGGACATCAGGAACATCCTTGAGTTCGAACGGGATTACCCCGATGCCACGGTGATAAAGCTCGAGCAGAATTACAGGTCCACCCAGGTGATCCTGGATATAGCGAACCACGTGATCGCGAAGAACAAGGCGCGCAAAGAGAAAAACCTCTGGACCACCAACGGGCGGGGGCGCGAGGCTATCTACTATGAGGCATGGGACGAGCGGGACGAGGCCTCGTTTGTTGCGTCCGAGATAGGACAGGCTGTGCGCAAAGGCCGGCGTCCGGGAGATTTCGTGGTTCTCTATCGCACGAACGCCCAGTCCAGGGTGTTTGAGGACACGTTCTTGGGGATGGGCCTCCCTTACAAGGTCGTGGGCGGGTTGAAGTTCTACGAGAGGAAGGAGATCAAGGACATCCTTGCTTACTTGAAGCTTGTCCTGAATCCCGACGACCTTCTGAGCCTCTCAAGGGTGGTGAACGTCCCGAAGCGCGGGGTCGGCCAGGCTACCTTGGAGAAATACGTGGCCTACGCCAAGAAGGCCGGGATGCCGCTCGCCTTCGCGATGGGCGACCCTGCGGCGGAGGTGCCCGGTGTCGCTTCGAAGGCAAAGGCCGCTCTCTCCGAGTTCGCATCCCTCATCCGCGACCTCGCTGATGTCGCGGCGAGGTTACCTGTTTACGAGATCACGAAGAGAGTCATAGACGGCTCGGGGTACCTAGAGGCGTTGAAGGAGGAACGCACGGTCGAGGCCGATACGAGGGCCGAGAACGTCAAGGAACTCCTGTCCGTCACACGCGAGTTTGACGCGAGGGACAGCGAATCGAGAGGACTCGCTGGGTTCCTGGAGGAAGTCACCCTCGCGACCGACGTTGACCTTCTCGACGAGGAAGAGGAAGGGGTCACCCTCATGACCCTCCACGCCGCGAAGGGCCTGGAATTCCCGGTGGTCTTCCTCGTGGGCATGGAAGAGGGCCTCTTCCCCCACGCGCGGACTCTTGAGAGCGAAGAGGAGCTTGAGGAGGAGCGGCGGCTCTGTTACGTTGGGATAACGCGGGCCAAGGAGGCCCTGTATTTCACGCGCGCGAGGGAGCGCCTTCTGTACGGCGAGATCGTGATAAACGAGCCCTCCCGTTTTCTCGCTGACGTCCCGGAAGACCTGTGTCGCAACGTGACGAGGAGGCCGGGCTCAGCCTGGGGGCTCGCGAGAAGGGCGGTTTCCCGGCCAGGGCCGGACCTAGAGACAGAGGCGGGCCTGGGCGGAAACGCAGGCGTACGCCTTTCGGGCTCGACGCCTCGTCATCCCGGGTCAACCGGGTCGCCGCCGAGCGACGTGAGGCGGGCCGCCCGCGTCGACGGCTCACGGGCCGTTCTTTCTTATCATCCGGGGGACAAGGTGAAGCACGGCGAGTGGGGGCTTGGCACCGTGGTGAACGCGGAGGGCGAGGGCAGGAACGCCATAGTGACTGTGGCGTTCCCAGGCGTGGGCGTGAAGAGGCTGGCGGTCGCGTACGCGCCCCTCGAGCCTGCCCCTTAGGGTGACGGACTGGCGGACGCGATACCGCCCCGGTGGCGAGTGGGCCCTGCCCTGGGTGATCCTCGCTGATATCTGGGAGATGGTCGGGGCAGGATCGGAAGGTACGAAGGAGGCTGATGGGCGTGGCCGAGTCGGAGGACATCCGCGTGATCGAGGATAGGCTCCGGAAGCTGCGTGACGAGATCGAGTTCCATAATTACCGGTACTACGTGCTTGACGACCCAGTCATCTCCGACGCTGAGTACGACCGCCTGATGAACGAGCTCGTTCGGCTCGAGGCGGCACATCCCGAGCTCGTGACGCCTGACTCGCCGACTCAGCGCGTGGGGGCGGCGCCCGCCGCTGCCTTCGCGCCTGTCGTCCACAGGTCTCCCATGATGAGCCTGGCAAACGTGTACTCGGTCGAGGAGATTCGGGCGTTCGATGCCAGGGTGAGGAGGGCTCTCGATGGCGAGCCCGTCGAGTACGTGGCGGAGCTCAAGATCGACGGCCTCGCCGTGTCGTTGGTGTACGAGGACGGTAGGTTCGTCCGCGGCGCCACGCGTGGCGACGGCACCACAGGCGAGGATGTGACGCATAACCTCAAGACGATCCGCTCGATTCCCATGCGGCTTCGCCTGGACAAGCCCGTGAGCATGGACGTGCGCGGCGAGGTCTATATGGTCCGCCGCGAGTTCCAGAAGCTGAACGAGGAACGGCGGGCAGCGGGTGAGCCGCTCTTCGCGAACCCCCGCAACGCTGCGGCAGGGTCGCTCCGGCAGCTCGACCCGAAGGTCACGGCCGAGCGCCCGCTTGATATCTTTGTGTACGGCATCGGATATGTGATCGGCGCTGAGGACGCCGCTCCAGACACGCACTTCGAGGCGCTCAGCTTTCTGAAGAAGGCGGGGTTCCGAACAAATCCCAACACGCGTCTGTGCCGCACCGTCGACGAAGTGCTCGACTACTGCGCGCATTGGGGCGAGATGCGGGCCTCTCTTGACTACGAGATCGACGGCGTTGTGGTGAAGGTCAATTCCCTAGCGCAACAGGAAAGGTTGGGTGCGACGGCGCGAAGCCCGCGCTGGGCGGTGGCGTACAAATTCCCCGCACGGCAGGCCACCACGGTGGTGCGCGATATCATCGTGCAAGTGGGCCGGACGGGCACCCTGACCCCTGTTGCCGTTCTGGAACCAGTGGAGCTTGCCGGGTCCACGGTGAGCCGCGCGACCCTGCACAACGAGGACATGATCAGGGCGAAGGACATCCGAATCGGCGACACCGTTGTGGTTGAGAAGGGCGGGGATGTGATCCCTGAGGTCGTCAAGGCGGTGGCAGACAGGCGCACTGGTGCGGAACGCGAGTTCCGAATGCCCGAGAAATGTCCGGAGTGCGGCGCCGACGTGGTGAGGCTCGAAGGAGAGAGCGCCTATCGGTGCGTCGGCGGGATGGCGTGCCCCGCACAGGTCCGTGAGAGCATTCTCCACTTCGCCTCGCGCGACGCCATGGACATAGAGGGGATGGGCCCCTCGCTGGTGGCGCAGCTCATCGACGCCGGCCTCGTCAAAACGGTCGCGGACATCTACGACCTCAAGCTCGAAGACGTGGCGGCCCTTGAAAGAATGGGGAAGAAATCCGCGGAGAACTTGCTCAGCGCCATAGAGAAATCGAAGAGCCACCCGCTCCACCGGCTTGTGTTCGCCCTGGGCATCCGGCACGTGGGGGAGCGATCCGCCCGGGACCTCGCCGAGCACTTCGGCACGATGGATAGGCTTGCTTCTGCCACGTTCAGTGAGCTTACGGACGTGCGCGACGTTGGTCCGAAGGTCGCCGAGAGCGTCCTTGCGTTCTTCAGGGAGCCTAGGAACCGTGAGATCCTGCGTAGGCTTGCGGACGCCGGCGTCAACATGAAGGAGGCCGAGAAGGGCGTTTCCGCGGGGAAGAGCCCGCTCGCCGGCAAGACGGTCGTGCTCACGGGCGCCCTGGAGCGTTTCACGCGCAAGGAGGCCGAGGAGGCTGTGCTGGCGCGAGGCGGCAGGGTCTCCGGGAGCGTGAGCAGGAAGACAGACTATGTCGTGGTCGGCAGGGATCCTGGGTCCAAGTACGAGAAAGCCCGCGAGCTCGGAGTGACTGTTTTGGATGAACGTGAGTTCGAGAGACTGCTGGAGGGAGGATGACCACCAGCTTGGGCTTCGCAGGGCAGACTTACGGTTGGAAACGCCTCGCCCAGGCGGGGTTTTCGGGGGAGATGTCGATTGAGGATCACGATCGCCGATGTGGACCACGTAGCCATGCTCGCGCGTCTCGCCTTCTCGGCAGAGGAGAAGGCCGAAATGGCCGAGCAGCTCTCGAGAATCGTCGGGTACATAGAAAAGCTGAACGAGCTTGACACCGAGGACGTAAGCCCGACGGCCCATGCTGTGCCTCTTCGGAACGTGCTGCGGGACGACCGGGTTCGCCCGTCTCTTGACATCGCCGATGCGCTCGCGAACGCGCCGGACCGGGAAGGCGGCTACTTCAAAGTGCCGAGGATCCTCGAGTCTGAATAGCTGTGAGTATGCCGCCGAGAGTCCCGGCCACTTTTCGGCGGAGGGGTCTTGCCCAGGGTTACCGGTCTTGCCCTCCGGGGACGGCGCGCTCGCAGCGCGCCTCGTTCGAATTCGGCGCTTAAGACAGCCGAATTCTCCACGCCCCGTCGTGCAAGCCCCGGCAACCCTAGCACCGTCAAAAAGGGAGACGAAAACTTACGGCGCCATACTTGGATCCGAATAGACGCGCGGACACGACCCTGGGTCCGGCGCGTGAGAAGGGCGGATGGTTCGGGTTGGAAGTCTACGAGCTTACAGCACATGAACTTAGGGAGAAGATCGAGCGACGCGAGATCGGCGTGGAGGAGCTGGTCCGCTCCCTGCTCGATAGGATAGACCGGGTGGACACCGCCGTCCGCGCGTACCTGACTGTGGCACGGGAACGCGCGCTTGAGAGGGCGCGAGCAGCGGACGAGAGGCTTGCACGCGGGGAGCCCGCAAGGCCTCTGGAGGGGATTCCCGTAGCCCTCAAGGACAACATGTGCACGCGCGGGATCGAGACAACGTGCGCCTCGAGGATCCTCAAGGGATTCGTGCCGCCCTACGACGCTACCGTGGTGGAGCTCCTGGAAGGCGCGGGCGCGATAATCATTGGTAAGACCAACATGGACGAGTTCGCCATGGGATCCTCCACCGAGAACTCGGGCTTCTTCGCGACCCACAACCCGTGGGCCCTTGAAAGGGTCCCTGGCGGCTCAAGCGGCGGAAGCGCGGCGGCGGTCGCCGCAGACGAGGCCATCGTGGCCCTGGGCTCGGACACAGGCGGCTCTGTCCGGCAACCGAGTGCGCTCTGCGGAGTGGTGGGCCTGAAGCCCACGTACGGGCTGGTATCAAGGTATGGGCTCATCGCGTTCGCCTCGTCGCTCGACCAGATCGGGCCCATCACGAAGGATGTGCGCGACTGTGCCTTGGTGCTCGGTGTCATAGCGGGCCATGACCCGCGCGACTCCACGTCCGTGCCGGGAACGTCGGGCGACTACCTGGGAAGCCTGGTCCCGGACGTGCGCGGGATAAAGATAGGCGTTCCGAGAGAATACTTCGGTGACGGCATGGCCCCGGGGGTGAAGGCTGCCGTGGGCCAGGCTCTCAAGACGCTGCAAGAGATGGGGGCGATCCTGGCGGACGTGTCGCTTCCTCATTCCGAGTACGCGCTCGCGACATACTACATAGTCGCGCCTGCTGAGGCCAGCTCGAACCTGGCGCGTTACGACGGGGTCCGGTACGGCTACCGAGCCGAAGGGTGCCCTGACTGCGTGTCCATGATGACGCGGACCAGGAGCGAGGGGTTCGGAGCCGAGGTGAAGCGCAGGATCATGCTGGGCACATACACTCTGAGCGCCGGGTACTACGAGGCATACTATCTCAAGGCGCTCAAGGTGCGTACTCTCATCACCCGCGACTTCGACCGCGCGTTCGAGAAGTGCGACTGCCTGGTCTCGCCGACTTCGCCCACAGTGGCGTTCAGGTTCGGGGAGAGGACCAGTGACCCTCTCGCCATGTACCTATCAGACGTCTACACTGTAACCGCGAACCTCGCCGGCATACCAGCGGTGTCGGTCCCGTGCGGATTCGGTGAAGACGGAATGCCGGTGGGCCTTCAGATTCTCGGCAAACACTATGACGAGGCGACCGTGCTGCGCGTGGCGTACGCCTTCGAGCAGGCCACTTGGTTCCACAAGTCGAAGCCGTCCCTCCATGATCGGGGGAGCGGCGGGGCCGCGGCGCGCGCGACTGACGTCGGGGCGCGCGGCGCATCTTCGAGCGGCGCATGCTCGAGCGGCGGCATCGCGAGGGGCGCTGGCTCGG
Organism: Bacillota bacterium; assembly: GCA_012842395.1. Taxonomy (NCBI): domain Bacteria; kingdom Bacillati; phylum Bacillota; species Bacillota bacterium. The sequence continues at coordinate 91,757 of DUSX01000017.1, read as the reverse complement.
GGGACGTCCGGGGACGGCTCATTTCCAGGACGACCGGGGGTGTGGGGGATGTCTAGGGAGACAGAGGCTGGCACGAGACCCGTCGCGGATGTGTCGGACTTCGAGCCTGTGATCGGCCTCGAGGTCCACGTGGAGCTCCTGACGGATTCCAAGTTGTTCTGCGGGTGCTCCACTGCTTTCAATGCTCCCCCGAACGCCCACACATGTCCGGTGTGCCTGGGCCTTCCCGGGGTGCTGCCGGTGATCAACCGCAAGGCAGTGGAGCTGGCGATAAAGACCGCCCTCGCTCTGAACTGCGAGGTGGCAAGTTTCTCCAAGTTCGACCGCAAGAACTATTTTTATCCTGACCTACCAAAGAATTACCAGATATCTCAGTACGACCTCCCTCTGGCCAGCCGGGGGTACGTGGACATCGCCGTGGGCGGAGTCGCCCGCCGCGTGAGGATAAGGCGGGTTCACCTTGAGGAGGACGCCGGCAAGTCAGTCCACGAGAGTGGCACGATCACTGGGTCGAGTTTCTCGCTGGAGGACTATAACCGCACGGGGGTGCCGCTTCTCGAGATCGTGAGCGAGCCGGACATCAGATCGCCTGAGGAGGCGTACGCGTATCTTTCGATGTTGAAGAGCATCCTTCGCTACTTGGATGTGTCCGACTGCAAAATGGAGGAGGGCTCGCTTCGATGCGATGCGAACATCTCGGTGAAGCCCAAGGGGTCGCCGGCCCTCGGCACGCCCATCGAGCTCAAGAACCTGAACTCCTTCAGGGCGGTGGAGAAAGCCCTCGCGTACGAGTGTGCACGGCAGGCTGAGGCGCTCGCCCGCGGCGAGCGTATCGCGCGCGAGACGAGGCACTGGGATGAATCCCGCCAAATCACCGTCGCCATGAGGCACAAGGAGGAGGCGGACGACTACAGGTACTTCCCGGATCCGGACCTCGTTCCGCTCGAGATAGACGAGGCGTGGGTGGAGGAGCTGAGAGGCACTCTCCCCGAGCTTCCGGGGGCGCGTTTCGATAGGTTCACGCGGCAATACGGGCTCCCGGCCTACGATGCCGCGATCCTGACCGAATCGAGAGACCTCGCCGGCTACTTCGAGGCGGCGGCTGCGGCATACGGCGCTGACCCGAAGGTCGTCAGCAACTGGATCATGGGCGAGCTTGCGAGGCTCATGAACGCGACCGGCACCGACATACGGCAGGTGAAGGTGAGTCCCGACTCGCTCGCAGCGATGTTGAAAATGATAGACGACGGGATAATCAGCGGGAAGATAGCGAAAACGATCTTCGAGGAGATGTTCGCCACGGGGAAGGGGCCCCGTCAGGTCGTGGAGGAAAAGGGCCTGGTGCAGATAGCTGACGAGGGGGAGCTTGCCGGGATCGTTGATGATGTCATAGCGGAGAATTCCGATGTTGCCAGCGAGATACGCGCGGGTAAGGACAGGGCCCTCGGCTTTCTCGTCGGCCAGGTGATGAAGAAGACACGCGGCCGCGCGAACCCACAGGCTGTGAACAAGCTGCTCCGGGAGCGGCTCGCGCCCGGGGAGCCGGGATAACAGGCGGAGCATGTGAGAAGGTAGATGCAGCGGAAACGCCGGACGATGCATGATGACGCAGGAGGACAGAAGCAGGAGGACGCAAAGTGCGCGAAGGATCACAAGACGGTTTCCGTTTCAAGGGATTCTGGGCGAGCCCGGTCCATCGGCAATTGGTTGCCGATGGATCGCTCGTTCTGACGACGCTCGTTTGGGGCGCCACATTCGTCGTGGTCAAGGACATGGTCGCCAGGGTCGACGCGATAGCCCTCGTGGCTGTGCGCTTTCTCATGGCTGCTGTCATCATCGGTGTGGCAGTCGCTCCCCGGTTCAGGCGCATGACGCTGAGGCTCGCGGGCGCGGGGGTATTGGTAGGCCTAGCATTGTTCGTCGGGTATGCCTTCCAAACCCTGGGCCTGGAGTACACCAGCGCGTCGAAGGCGGGGTTCATAACCGGTCTTTCGGTCGTGCTCGTCCCTATCCTGTCCACGTTGATCCTTAAGAAGCCGCCTGAGCCCGCCGCAATCGCAGGGGTCGGGTGCGCCGTCGTCGGCCTCGGGCTGCTCACCCTCGACCTCGGAGGTGGCCCCCTTTTCGAGGTCGGCGATCTCCTGGTCTTGGTCGGGGCCGTGGCGTTCGGGCTTCACATCGTCGCGGTGGGCAAGTTCGCCCCGCTCTTCGACGTGCCCTTGCTTGTGACGACGCAGCTCGCCACCGTGGCGGCCGCCGCCTTCGCGGTCGTGGCGGTCCGGACGCTTTGGTTAGGGCAGCACGTCGCGATGCCCGTCTCCATTCAAGACCTCGGCGGGGTCGCGTTTCTGGCAGTCTTCGGGACCGCGATGGCTTTCTTTGTCCAGAACGTCGCCCAGCGCTTCACCAGTCCCACCCATGTGGCCATCGTGTTCGCTACGGAGCCAGTGTTCGCTGGGATCTTTGGATGGCTCATCCTCGGGGAGCGTCTGACAGTAGCCCAACAAGCAGGCGCTGCACTCATCCTCGCGGGCATGCTTGCCTCCGAAGTGGGATTTCCGCGGAGGCGGCCGAGGCGAGAGCAAGGCGCAGAGGAGCCGCCGCAAGACCCCGAGCCCTAGGCGGGACTCCCACGCCGGGAAACTACGCGGACTTCTGGTAATATACTTATCTAGTCAGAGGCCGGAAGAGAGGTGCAGAGGATGGCTATGGAGTCTAGATCGGAGGGGTCAAAGCCGCGGCGTATGGCGAGAAACTCTCTTGCAGTCGCGGTCGTGCTGGTCGTGACGGCGGTCATGGCTTTCGCGGGCTTCGCAGGCCTTGTGTTTGCCGAAGAGAAGCGCACGGGCAGCATCGTTGTGTTCGGTGGCCCCATCCACGTGCGGCCGGACGAGGTTGTTGAGGGTGATGTGGTTTCTCTGGGGAACAGCATTACCGTTGACGGGCGAGTGACCGGAGACGCCGTGTCCGTAGGGTCCACCGTCGAGGTGAACGGGGAGGTCGAGGGCGATGTGGTGTCCGTGGGATCCACGGTTTTCCTCGGCGGCGGCGCCCGGGTCGGCAGGAATGTTACGAGCATAGGTGGGTCGGTTGAGAGGTGTCCCGGCGCCGTGGTGGGTGGGACCATCAACGAGCGGGGAAGGCCTTTCCGCTTCGATTTCCGTGGCGTGCCTCGGCCGAGGGCATGGGGCTGGTGGTATATGCCTCGCGCGTACTTCGGCCTGATGTGGTTCGCGCGGCTCGTGGGCGCCCTCGTGCTCGCCCTCGTGGTGGTGGCGTTGTGGCCCAATCATTCGGCTGCGGTTGGGGCGGCCATCGAAACGAGGCTCGGGCGGGTGGCGCTCGTGGGTCTGGTGGCGTGGCTGTTGTTCGTGCCAGGCATGATACTCCTGGCGGTCACGCTCATAGGCATACCTTTGGTGCCGGTGTGGATCCTGTTTTACGTCGTCAGTGGAATCTTCGGACATGCGGCTATCTCGGTCGTTGTGGGTGACAAGGTCGGGCGTCTCGCGAACGCGCGCATGTCGATCCTAGTCAAGGTCCTTGTCGGAGCGCTTGTCCTGGGAGCACTGGGGCTTATCCCAGTGCTTGGGGTGATCGTGGGCCTGGCTGTGGCTATCATCGGAGTCGGCGCAGTCCTGGACACTAGGTTCGGGACCAACAGGCCGTGGCTCCCACCGCGGCAGCCCCAACCGCAGCCTCAACCTCAACCGCAACCAGGGCCGGGGCCGCAACCAGGGCCGGAGCCACAGCCAGAGCCGGCTGTCCATCCCCTGCCTCAGCCGCACGATGACACGGAGCCGGGTACGCGGACTGCGGAGGAGCCCGCGCCGCCGGCGGCAGGCGCTGGGCCAGTAGACCCGCGGCAAGAGGGATAGGCGGGCGAACGGGGCCCGAAACTGGAGGGGCGGGCGCGGGCTCAGCCTCAGTGCACCCCGGGGATGGTGAACGTGAACGCAGCGCCGCGGCCTGGTTCGCTGTCAACCCATATGCGGCCGCCGTGGGCCTCTACAATTCCCTTGGCTATGGCAAGCCCCAAGCCTGAGCCGCCGGTCGAGCGGTCCCGAGCCTCGTCTGTCCGGTAGAACCTGTCGAACACGTGGGGGATGTCCTTCTCCGCTATCCCCGCGCCGGTGTCGCGAACGGACACGGCAACGCCGCCGTCGTCGTGCCGACGGACCGAGACCGCCACAAGGCCTCCGTCTGGCGTGTGGCGCATGGCGTTGGCAAGCAGGTTCACGAGCACCTGGGCTATCCGGTCGGGGTCAGCTTGAACTGGCGGAGTGTCGGGCTCGACGGTTGTCTGCAGCCGGATGTGGCGCGACTCGGCTTCCGGGCCGAAGACGGCCGTCACTCGCGAGGCAACTTCGCCGATCCGCGTGGGCACGAGATGGAGTGGGAAGCCTCCCGACTGCATGCGTCCCAGGTTAAGGAGGTCCTCCACGATGCGGGAGAGCCGGATCACCTCATCGTGGAGGGACACGAGCATCTCGTGGGTCGGCTGGGCTATGCCGTCTTGCAGGGACTCAAGATTCCCTCGCAGGACCGCAAGCGGGGTACGGAGCTCGTGAGCTATGTCCGCCATGAGCTTCTGGCGGGCGTCTTCGCTTTCCATCAGGCTCTCTTGCATAAGATTGAACGCGCGGGCCACGTCCCCGATCTCGCCGTCGGACTCAGGCTCGACCTTCATGCTGAAATCGCGGCGGGCAATGCGGCGCGCGGCGCGTCCAAGCTCGACGAGGGGTGCGGATATCTGCCGCGAGAATGTCGACGCGAGGGCAGCGCCGAGGAGCGCCGCGAGCACAGCTCCGAGCATGGTGGAGACCGTCACACGACGCAGGAATTCCGCCTCCAGCGTCACGAGCCCCTTCTGGAAGGGCGTCTCGAGCGCCACAATGCCTACCTGCTCGCCGTCTACGACCACGGGAAGCGAGAATCTGGCGGAGCTTTCCTCGAGGAACGTGCCGACTGCCGTTCCCTCTGAGTCAGCTACGACCCTGCCGGTTTCGTCGGCAAGGATCACCCGTTCGCCTCTGGCCCCAGCCGGGAGGATGTTGGCCCACGGCCTGCCCAGTCCCCTGCCGCGTGCTTGGCCGGGCGGTGCCGTCGCCGCCGGGGGCACCAAGACGCCCACGCCCGACCAAGAACCCTGCTGGGCGTAATATGCGGCGAAAAGGTCGCGCCATTGTTCTGCGCGGGCTTCCGTGGCACCACGCACGTACCAATCGAACACGGAGCGCGTTGCAGTGTTGGCCACGACCGCCGTGAGAAGCGCTCCACACACTGCCACTATCGCGAACGCTATGGAGATCTTTCGCCCGATGGTCATCGACCGTTATCCTCTTTTCCCGGCCACATTCTCTCCTCTGCGCCCTCCAATGGCTCACAACCTGTGTGATGGGCCATGTGCACTCGGGCCTGACCAGGCGCAGCGGCTCGCGGCTTTCGGGGCTCAAGGTCGGGACTGGTCCCTGGAATCGGCGAGCTTATAGCCAAGGCCGTACACTGTTACAAGCCGTTTGGGATTCGATGGGTCCTCTTCGATCTTCTTGCGCAGGTTGCTCACGTGCGTGTCGATTGACCGTTCGTACCCGGCATAGGCTTCCCCGAGGGCGGCGTTCACGAGCTGAAGGCGGCTTGCGACCTTGCCCGGTCGCTCCGCTAGGAAGCTCAGGATCGCGAACTCCGTCGGCGTAAGGGTCACTGCACGCCCTGCAACGGAGACCTCGTGGCGATCAGTGTCCACGATTATGTCGCCTACTTCAAGAACAGGGCTTCCCTCGTCTTCGGCGTCCTTGCCGGCCCTTCTGAGGACCGCCCGCACTCTCGCGGCAAGCTCCCGCAGGCTGAACGGCTTTGTGACGTAGTCGTCCGCTCCGAGCTCGAGCCCCACGACACGGTCGACTTCCTCTGATTTCGCCGTGAGCATGATGATTGGCACGTCGCTCTCGGACCTGATTTCGCGGCAGACGTCGAGCCCGCTTTTTCCGGGAAGCATGAGGTCGAGGACAATGAGGTCGGGACGGGTTCTGCGAAAAACGTCGAGGCCCGCCAGTCCATCGGCCGCCCAGTCGACCCGGTATCCCTGCGCCTCCAGGTAGTCCTTGACCATATTGCCTATGGCGGCTTCGTCGTCTATCACAAGGATCCGTGGCTTATCCAAAGCCATTCCACCTCCGCGACGCTGGGTCTTGACGCGCCATCCGCGCGCCGGCCGCGCCCACTCGCGGCATCGCCGGGACGGCCGGCCCATGCCGGGGCCGGCCACTCACGGGACAGGGCGCCGCCTCCGGGGCGAAGCTGTCTCCGTTATCGCCAGGAGTTCGCGCTGCTTTGCGGCGCGGGACCCTGCCTATATGGCATGGCGCCATACCTGGACCAAACTAATTGTGCCCGATCGCGGTGAAAGTTGCAAGGGAAGGCCAGATGGCCTTCCCTTGCGATGAGGTGAGCCCTTAGGAGATCATGCCGCGTGCTTGCGGTCTCAGGCTCCGGTGTTCTGACTGCCAGCCTGGGTCCCATCCTGGTTCTGCTTTTGCTGCCAGACCGGACAACCCGACCGTCCGCGGCCGAGGCCGAAGCCCATCCCGAGGCCGGATGACCTAGTTCCCTGCGTTGTTCCCTGCATCGCGCCCTGATGGCGGCCGACGCGCGCCCCGGCACGCGCACCTGCGGACTGCTGCCGCCCGTGCGGCCCTGCCGTGCCCGCTGCAGGACCGCGGCCTGCGCGGATGCCGTCTCCCTGGGGGCCGACCGCTGTCCGGGTTATCGCGGCTTTGTGGTTGGCTTCCACGTTCGCGAGGACCCTGTCAGCCTGGGCTTGAGTCATATTGCCGCTAGCCACGAGGCTCTCAACGGACGACTTGACCTCGGCCACGAGGGCTGCTAGAAGATCGGCTTCACTCGTGCCCTTCTCCTGCGCGATCTCGGCGAAGGACTTGCCTGCCTGTCGCTGTGCGATGACGTCTTCGACGCTCATCTTCAGGATATTTGCGACCCTCGTCACGAGGGGGCCGGACCACCCCATTCTCTGACGGCCTCCAAATTGCGGGTTCACTGGTGTGGACGGCGCTATGCCGTTCACCGCCGGCTGCTCTGTGGATGTCGCGGCCTCCTGTGCAAAGGCCGCGCCTGCGACCCCGGTCAACGCCATCGCGATGGCGAGCGCGCCTGCAATGACCGCGTTGTGTATTCTTGATCTGAGCATTATCCGGCACCTCCTTTCAAGTCCATTGTAGCTTGTTCGTTTGAAGAACCTGCCAACCATCTGTCAAGATTCTCTTAAGAATCGGGCCTGCAGGACAATCGGGGGACGCGTCAAATACAATAGAGCCGAGGCCGGACGGGAAAGGACGTGTGAGTCTGCGATGGCAGGAATAGAGCGCGAGGGGGACGGCTCGAGGCCCGTCACGGAAGTAGAAGTACCCGACCACGTGTTTCGAGAGTACGATATCCGTGGCGTCGTGGGACGCGACCTCTCGAGCGCATTCGTATATTGGCTGGGACGCGCGCTAGGAACGTTCTACCGGCGCCACGGGGTCAGGTCGGTCTCGCTTGGCCGTGACGCCCGGTTGAGTTCGCCCGCTTTCAGGGACGAGATGTCGGCCGGCCTGATGGAGAGCGGCATGGATGTGATAGACATCGGCCTTGTGCCGACGCCCGTCCTGTACTTCTCCCTTTTCAACCTCGATGTGGGCGGGGGCGTCATGATAACGGGGAGCCACAATCCGCCTGACGAGAACGGGTTCAAGGTTTGCCTGGGCAAGACGACCATATACGGCGAGGCCATCCAGGACGTGAGGAGAATCATGGTCGCCCGCGACTTTGCGATAGGCAACGGAACCTGCCGGTTCGTGTCGGTCAACGAGGCATACGTCCGGGCCGTCTCCGGAGGGATCGTGCGCGAGGGCGGCGCGAGGCGCAGTGTAAAGGCCGTGGTCGACGCTGGAAACGGGACGGGGAACACCGTGGCGCTTGACGTCTACAGATCCCTCGGCCACGAGGTGGTCGGGCTTTACTCGGAGCCTGATGGCAGGTTTCCCAACCATCATCCCGATCCTACGATCCCTGCGAACCTCGAGGCGCTTGCAAGCGAGGTGAAAAGGAGCGGGTCCGAGGTGGGCATCGCCTTCGACGGCGACGCCGACAGAATCGGCGTGGTCGCTTCAGACGGCACCATCCTGTGGGGCGATCAGCTCCTCATCCTGTTCGCCAGAGACATCCTCGCGAGGCATCCCGGGGCGAAGATCATAGGTGAGGTGAAGTGCTCGGAGGCGCTTTTCGAGGAGATTAGGAAGGCGGGGGGCGTCCCGATCATGTGGAAGGTCGGTCACTCGCTCATAAAGGCGAAGCTCAAGGAGGACGGGGCGCTTCTGGCGGGCGAGATGAGCGGACATCTCTTCTTCGCTGACAAGTACTACGGGTTCGACGACGCGGTGTACGCCGGGGCACGGCTCCTCGACCTCTTGTCGCGGTCGCGCGGCGGTCTCGACGAGCTGGTCAGGACCTTGCCAAGGATGTATAACACGCCCGAGATCCGCGTGGACTGCCCCGAAGGGTGTAAGCGTGCTGTTGTCGAGCATGTGGCGACCGAGTTCAGCCGCACTTGCGAGGTAAACCGAGTCGATGGGGCGCGAATCCGGTTTGCGCACGGGTGGGCACTTGTGAGGGCGTCCAACACCCAGCCCGTCATCGTCCTAAGGTTCGAGGCGACGAGTCCCGAGGAGCTGGAAGGCATGAAGGAGGCCGTGCTTCGCGAGGTGCGGGCCGCCATGCGCGGGTGCGTCACCTCACTATCTTGAAGAGCCAGAAGACGGTGTTCTTGTCCCATCCGAGGTCCCACGGGACGTGGTAGCGGTCCGCGGTATGCGTGTTGACAAGGGGATATCCCGAAGGATCTCTGGCCGTGATGACGGCGAAGTGCTGGATCTCGCCTTTCTCTTCGTAGGCGATGATGTCGCCAGGCTCGAGCAAGGCCAGTGCCCCCCTCGGGAAGCGCGCGGTGGGGGCCTGGACCTCGCGGAACGAGCCTCGGGCAAGGAGGCGCGCCATGCCGCTTTCGGTGAGGTGGGCGGCGAGAGCATCGGTCTCCACCCAGGCCTTGCTGCCGCCTCTTGAGGACGCGTAGTCATAGTACCACACCGAGTCGTGTGGGATCCCGCCAGCCTTGCTGTCGCCGAGCACCTGTGACACGAAGTTTGTGCAGTCTCCGCCCATGTCGGTGTAATCGAGGTACAGAGGATTGTACCCGGACTCAGCGCCCGGCGAGACCTTTACCCCGCAGTACCTGTCCGCGTACGCAACGGCTCGCTTACGGTTGTACGCCCCTGTCCCCGAGACCCGGCGCTGCGACGGCGCGGCTGCAGCTGCCTCGTACCCCTGGCTTTCCAGGGCGCCCTGGGGCGGATACACGAATTCCACGGAGTCTGCCGGTTCGAGCGAGGCCGCGGGGGCGACTTCCGGGACGAGGGTATCCTCGCCGAGAGGGTCAGTGTACTCGTCGGAGCGCACGAGCCAAGCGCCCGCCTTGCGGACGAGCGTGACATTGTGGCGCGTCCTGATCCCGAATACGTTGTCGGCCACTGCCGGACGGGAAGACGGCCTGTAGCGGACGTTGAGGCTCTGCCACACCACGGCGTTCGCTGTGTCGCGACCGAGCGCTACTGATTTGACCTGGAGATGGGCATCAGCCGCTGTGATCGCGACGCCGCGCTTCGACGCCCACGCCTGAACATACCGGAGCTTCCGAGCTTCGTGCTGAAGGGCCTTGCGGGCGCTCGCGGCGCCGCCGGTTTCGTAGTATCGCTCGATGAGCGAGAGGTCTCCCCGGACAAGGGCCGCCGCGCGTGCATCGAAGATATCCTCGAGCGCTGATACGACGGCTCTTGCTGCGGGGGTTCGAGGCGGGACGGCCTGGCCGGGCCATGCGCCGGAGCCGAGCCGAGCGAGCCCGGCGCCAGCCACGGCGGCCACGACGAGCAATGCTGCAATGAAGGCCCGTGTTCTTGCGCCCCTGGGCTTTTTCGGGTCACGTCTGTCTGGGGTGGCTTTCACTTTCTATCTCCGTCCTCTCGCATGCCGCTTGGCTCCTGTCTTGGCTCCTATATAGTCTCACCCGCGGGAAGTAGAATGATGATAGGCGGAAACGAGCACGCTTGGGGCGCGGGCGCCCGCCGACTTGGTGGCTAACATCTGTTGCGTCAGGCTGCAACAGGTGTTACAATACCGTTGAAGCGTTCGATGCTGGGACGCAAGTACATTGATACCTCGAGAGGCACTAAGAGGTTGATGAGGCACGCCACGAGCTGGTAGGTGGTCGCGCTGTGTCGCAGACGGGCTTTGATGCACGGGCCCGGTGGGGGCGGCTGCCGGAGGTCGGTCCCGAACCCGGAGAAGTGTCTAGAGAGCCGCGGGACCTCGGGTGCGAGATTGGTGCGCAACCCGGGCTTGCGGCCTCCCAAGGAGCTGCATCCGCCCATGGTGCCGAGGCCGCCGGGGCTGAGGAAGACCGGGCCGAGGCGAGGGCGGGGAGGACGGGGTGGCTTGTCCTGGTGTACCGCCCGCCGGTGGAGCCTTCCACTGCGAGGGTCAGGGCGTGGCGCCGGGTTCGCGAGCTGGGCGGCCTATACATTCAACAGGCGGTGGCCGTCTTCCCGGCGAGGTCCGAGACTGAGCGCGCGGTGCTGCGCCTGTCGAGAGAGATGAGGGAGACGGGCGTCGAGTCATTCGTGTTCCGCGCGGAGACAGGGTCCTACGAGGAGGCCGAGCTCGTCGCGAGGTTCCGCGCCCAGAGCGACCAGGAATACCGCGAGATCCTCGAGCAGTGTACGGGCCTTTTGGGCGAGCTTGACACGGAAACCAGGAAAGGAAAGTTCACATTTGCCGAGATCGAGGAGAACGAGGGCGATCTGGCCTATATAGAACGATGGGTGGAGAGGGCCCTGGGCCGCGACTTCTTCGGGGGCACGCTCCAAGACGAGGTGCTTCGGAAAATCGCCGAGTGCAGGGCCCGCATGGAGGAGTTCGAGCAAGAGGTCTTCCGCCGCCATACCGGCGAGCAGTGAGCCTTCAGGGGAGATGTGTGGCGTGTTCAATGTGATCATCCTTGGCTTGGTGAGTCTGCTCACGGACATCAGCACTGAAATGGTCTACCCTCTCCTGCCCCTTTTCCTTACAACACGGCTGGGCGCGACGCCTGCCGTGGTCGGGCTCATCGAGGGCATAGCGGAAAGCTTGGCGAGCTTGTTGAAGGTCTTCTCGGGATATCTCGCCGACCTTTTCGGGCGGAAGAAGCCCCTCGCGATCTTGGGATACGGCTCGTCCACCGCGGGGAAGGTCGTCCTGTATGTCGCGCGTTCGTGGCCAGCGGTGCTGGTTGCCAGGGTCATTGACAGGCTCGGCAAGGGCATTCGCACAGCGCCGCGCGATGCCCTGATCGCTGACTCGTCTACTCCCGAGACGCGGGGACGGGCATACGGATTGCACAGGGCCCTGGACACCCTGGGGGCGGCGGCAGGGGTGCTGCTTGCGTACTATTTCGTTGTGGCGTACAAGGGGGATTACGCTCGCGTATTCCTGTGGGCCATGGTGCCTGCCTTCATGGGGGTGGCGGTCCTCTTCCTCGCGCGTGAGACCAGAGTGGACGCGGATGAGACGGCAGCGTCCGCCGAGGACTCCTGCACCGGTAGCAGCGCAGCCAGAGCCGACGGTCGCACGAGAGGCGAAGGCGGGACCGAATGTCGCCCGGTCCCCGCGGCCAGGCGACGGAAGTCGCTGCCTTTCCAGTGGTCGAAGCTGGATCGCCGCCTGCGCGGATTCCTCATCGTGGTGTTCCTCTTTGCCCTCGGCAACTCATCCAACCAATTCCTCATCCTTCGTGCGGGCGACCTCGGCTTTGGTCCCGAGAAGGTGCTCCTCGTGTATTTCCTCTACAATGTGGTCTATTCGGTGTTGTCCTACCCGGCCGGGCACCTTTCGGACAGAGTGGGCCGGAAGACGCTTCTTGTCGCGGGCTACGCCATGTACGGCCTCGTGTATCTGGGCTTCGCGTTTGCGAGGGCGCCGTGGCACGTGTGGGCGCTCTTCTCCGTTTACGGCGCGTACATCGCGCTTACTGAAGGGATTGAGAAGGCGCTTGTGGCGGACATCGCTCCGGTGCAGCTGAGGGCCACCACCATCGGCCTTCACGCGACCTTGGTCGGGGTGGGCCTCCTCCCGGCCTCGCTCCTCGCAGGATTCCTCTGGAACCTCTTCGGCCCTCAAGCGACGTTCCTCTTCGGTGGCATGATGGGCCTGCTCGCTGCCGTCGGCATCTGGGTTGTCGTCTAGGTGCGGCGTCATGGGTTTTCACCTCGTCTCTTGACCGCGAGCGCGCCGTCCCCTTTTTTCTCTGTCTCTTCTTCGCCCTTGACAGCGCGGCGACCGTCATATACACTGAGAGTAGTGTTTCGTAAACGAACCACGTAATCTCAATCAGGAATACTAGAGAACTGCAGAATCGCCGGAGGTATGGAACGCGGTGGACCCCCTCACGGCTCTAACATCCCTTGGGTTTACTGAATACGAGGCCAAAACCTACCTCGCCCTCCTGCGGTCGAACCCAGCGACCGGGTACCAGATCAGCAAAGAAGCAGGCATCCCGCGGTCGATGGTGTACGAGGCGCTGGGCAGGCTCGTCAACAGAGGCGCGGTGCTCACGCTGCAGCAGGGCGACACCACACGGTATGCACCCGTTCCCGTGAACGCCCTTCTGGACAACATGCGCCACAAGTACGAGGACGCCATCGACGTCGCGCACGAGACCCTCGCCCACTACGAGACGCTGGTCCCACTCGACCAGGCATGGAACATCGAGGGGCGAGACGCAATCCTGAGCAAGGCGAGGGACATGATAGGTGGTGCGAGGGAAGAGCTCCTGCTCGCAGCGAGCGACCGGACGCTCGTGGATGTGATGCCGCAGCTCCAGGAGGCGCACGAGAGGGGTGTGCGCGTCCGCGTGCTCGTTTCGGGCGATGCCGAGCTCGGGTTCGGACAGGTCGTCAGGCACCCACAGGCGGAGAGCGTTTTCCAGCAACTAGGCCAGAGCATAGTGGTTGTGGCCGATGGCGCCCAGGCCCTGGTCGGCGGCACGGGTGCGGAGGATACGGCGGTCTGGACAGGCAATAGGCACCTGGTGTTCATCGCGAGGCAGTACATCTGGCAGGAGATGTTCACGCAGCGTGCATCAGAGAGGCTCGGCAGGGACCTTTGGGCTGTGTTGACCCCAGAGGAGCGCAAGGCGATCTTCGGTGAGTGACGCGCCCGACTATCTTGGGAGGAGCGATGACCATGGCGACGCAGACTCTTGAGGCTTACTTCGGCCCGTTTCAGGGGCTTTCCGATGGCGAGGTGGAGGAGCGGCTTCGCAAGTACGGGCCGAATGCCTTGCCATCGCGTAAGGGCCCGTCGCGGCTCGCCATCTTTCTGTCGCAGTTCACGAGCCCACTCGTATACGTGATCCTTGGAGCTGGGCTCGTGTCCTTGCTGTTGAAGGAATACAACGACTTTCTGATCATCATGGCAGTGGTGATCTTTGATGCCGTGCTTGGGTTCGTTCAGGAATACCAGGCCAGGCAAACGTATGAAAGCCTCCGCAAGCTCGTAAAACCCACTGCAACCGTGGTGAGGGCGGGAGAGCGCCGAGAGGTGGAGGTCCGCGAGATCGTCCCAGGGGACATAGTCATCCTCACTGCGGGTGACAGGGTGCCTGCAGACGGCGCCGTGCTCGAGAGCGTGAAGATGTCTGTGAACGAGGCCATCCTGACCGGCGAAAGCGAGCCCGTCTTCAAGGCGGAGGAGCCGGGCCGAAACCAGGTGTACATGGGCACTACGGTGCTCTCGGGCCGGGGCATCATGGAGGTCACCCGCACGGGCAAGGACACAGAACTGGGTAGGATCGCCACGAGCCTTTCCGAGAGCGAGGAACGCGAGACTCCGCTGCAGGTCAGGCTGGCTGCATTCAGCCGCACGCTCACGCGGCTCGTCATCGGCGTCACCGTGGCGCTCTTCCTCATCGGCGTTGCCACGGGCAAACCTGTCTTGGAAATGGTGCGCGTGGCCATCATCCTGGCCATCGCAGCCATTCCCGAAGGGCTTCTCATCGCCGTGACGGTCATCCTCGTCATCGGCATGCGCCGGATTCTGAAGCGCAACGGCCTTGTGAAAAAGCTTCTTGCCGTTGAGACTCTCGGTTCGGTCACGACGATATGCACTGACAAGACGGGAACACTCACCAAGGGCGTGATGTCGGTTACTCGCACGGAGTTCGACATGCCTGAGCGTGCCGTGCAGGCCCTGGTATTGTGCAACAACCTAGAGGATTCGCTCGAGGTTGCTCTGTGGGAGTTCGCGCGCGAGAACGGCATCAAAGATCCGGAAGCCTTCGCAAGGCAGGCGGAGCGCGTCGACGAGGAGCCCTTCTCGAGCGAGACCAAGTACATGCGTGTGGTGAGCCTGGTCGAAGGGAAGCGCGTGGTCTTCGTGAAGGGGGCGCCAGAGGTCGTGGCGGCTATGTGCGACCTTTCGGACGCGCGCAAGGAGGAGATCGCCCGGGTGGTGGAGTCATGGGCCGACCAAGGTCTCAAGGTGCTCGGCATCGCCGTCAAGGAGGACGACGAGGAAGACGAGGCTCGGGAGACCGCGGACGCGGGATGCAGGGGATACGCCTGGGCCGGGCTCGTGGGTATCGAGGACCCGATCCGGGATGAGGTGGTGGAGGCCGTCAAGACTTGCCGCGATGCCGGCATCAAGGTCAAGATCGTTACCGGCGACTACGAGCGCACGGCCCTCCACGTCGCGAGGCGGCTGGGCCTGGACGTCCCTCCCGGCGGGGTCGTGGACGGGAAAGCCCTCGACGCCATGAGCGCGAGCGACCTCGCCTCGCGCGTGCGGGACATCGTGGTCTTCGCGCGCATATCGCCGCACCAAAAGCTCAGGATAGTGTCGGCTCTGCAGGACGCTGGCGAGGTCGTCGCCATGGTGGGTGACGGCGTGAACGATGCCCCGGCGTTGAAGAAGTCCGACATCGGAGTAGTCGTAGGCGGGGCGACCGACGTGGCGAAAGAGACGGCCGACCTGGTCCTGCTTGACAGCAACTTCAAGACCATCGTGGCCGCGGTCGAAGAGGGTCGCGTGGTGTTCGACAACATCAAGAAGGTCGTGTCGTATACGCTATCCAACTCGTTTGCGGAGATACTGCTCATCTTCGGCGCGATGATCATGCGATGGGCTGCGCCTCTCGTGGTTGCTCAGATCCTCTGGATACACCTGATCTGTGACGGCCCCGTGGATATAGTGCTCGGGTTCGAGCCCGCGGAGAAGGGCATCATGCGCGAGAAGCCCAAGCCGCTTTCCGAGCCGATCCTCGGCAGGCTCGGCATCGGTCTCATAGCCGCCATAAGCATAACAGCCGCGGTGGGGTGTCTCGCCATGTTCGGTCACTACTGGCTGGTCCATCACGACCTCACGCTCGCGCGCACCCTGTCCTTTGCGACGCTCGCGATCATATCGCTCGTGTACGTATTCGCGTACCGGAGCATGCGGAGGAGCATCTTCCACACAGGTCACCTTCTCGCAAACAGGCCGCTTCTCGTCTCGGTGGCCGGCGGCTTTGCGTTGGCCATCGGCGCGGTGGCCGTGCCGGCGGTGCGCAGGGTTCTTGGGGTCGTGCCGCTTTCAGCGGGGGAATGGCTCATGGTGTTCGGCCTGGCTATAGCGCTGCTCGTCATCGTGGAAATAGGGAAGTTCATCGCGCTCGCGTCCGGGAGCGCAACGCCCGCGGCCGAGCGCGGCGACTAAGCATGGACGCACGCGGAGACGCCGCGCCGTGGTGTGAAACGGGCCCGCGTGCGCGCGGGCCCGTTCGTTCGAGTTTTATCCCAAAGATCCCCGGGACGCCCGGCGGTGTGCGGGGTCACCGCCCCTCGGAAGAGGCCGCTACCTGCTTCGACGCGGCGACCGGAACGTAGAGTCGTGCGTAATACTCCTCGAGCATTCGGTGGGAGGAGAACCTCTCGGTTGTAGAGGCTATGCTTGCCTTCATCATCTCAACCCACTTCGCCCGATTCTCATAGTACGTCGGCAGGACCTCCCCGAGCAGCACCCTGTAGAGGGCATCGAGGTCATGGTCATCCTGCCCAGGACCTTCGTATCCATCGCCGAACTGCCAGCCGTTGCGCCCGTGGTCGCACGCCTCCGGCCACCACCCGTCCAGGACGCTCAGGTTGAGGACGCCGTTCATGGCGGCCTTCATCCCGGAGGTGCCGCTCGCCTCGAGCGGCCTCGCGGGGTTGTTGAGCCACACGTCGCACCCGCGGGTGAGGAGGCGCCCCACCTTCATGTCGTAGTCCGGCACGAACACCACGCTCTCCGGGTATCGCTTCGCCATGCGCACGAGGTTCGCGACGATATCCTTGCCCACGTCATCAAGGGGGTGACCTTTACCGGAGAACACAAGCTGTAGCCTGCCGCTCCTGAGGTAGGGGTCGATCACCTCCGGCCGCCGGAATATGAGGTCGCTGCGCTTATACGGCGCCGCACGCCTCGCAAATCCCACTAGGATGTTCTCCTGCTTCAAGGAGACGCCGGATCTCGCCTTGATCTCCTCCAGCAACGCGGCCTTCGCGCGTTGGTGAACCGCCCACAGGTCTCCGCCCGATTCGAACGCCTCGCGGACCGCCTCATCCTGCCACGTGCCGGGATGGACCCCGTTTGTCACAGCCACGATGGGCGATCTCTCCGCGACGTCCTGCCACATCCTGTTAGCGGTCTCGCAGTGCAGCTCGGCTACAGCGTTTGAGATGCGCGAGAGCCGCAACCCCGCCACGGTCATGTTGAAGGGGTCCCCCCCGATCCTCGCCATCTGCTCTTTTGATAGCCCGTTGTAAGCCCCCATGTAGCGCAGGAGCTCGTGCCCGTGGGATTCGTTGCCCTCCCTCACGGGCGTGTGAGTCGTGAAGACCACCTCCCGCCGCGTCGCGGCGAGCGCCTGGTCGAAGCTCATCCCGCGGGACATCTTCTCACGGATGAGCTCGATACCTGCGAAGACGGGGTGTCCGTCGTTGAAGTGGTACACGTCCACGTCTATGCCAAGAGCCCGGAGGGCCCTAACCCCGCCTATTCCAAGGACCATCTCTTGAGCGACGCGCTCCTCGCCGAACCAGCCGTAGAGCTGGCCTGTTATCCATCTGTCCTCGTTCTCGGGGACGTTCGTGTCGAGGAGGTACAGCGGCGCGTTCCCGTACCTGTCCACGAGCCAGATCTTGCAGACAACGTCACGGCCGCGTATCTTGACCGTCACGCGCTTGCGCGTGTCCTTGAGGAACTCGTAGGAATAGCAGGGATACGCGTCAAACGGCCTCCCGTCCTCGCCTATCATTTGCTTTGTGTACCCTTGCCGCCAGAGTATTCCGACCCCCACTACCGGAAGGCTGAGATCGCACGCTGACTTCAGGTAGTCGCCCGCGAGTATCCCGAGCCCTCCAGCATAGATCCTGAGCTCCTCGTGGAGGCCGAATTCCATGCAGAAGTACGCCACCCTCGGTGGCTGCGTGGCGCTATCTCTGTACATACCTCTCCCCCTAGCGCAGCCAGCGCCATTGCCTCCGAGTTGCGCCGTCCACGTCCGAGCCCCGCGCGCTGCGCCGCGCAGCTCCACGTGACGGGGCGCCGCAGCTCCGGTGCCCTGCGCGTTATTAGTGAAGCCTCCGAAGAGCGCGGCAACACGCCGCCCCTTCCTCCCACGTGCCCGATTATAACTCAAGAACCCAGCCAGGGCAACTGAGCCGCATGGACCAGCGATTCAACCAAGTCCTGGGCACACGCAGGTCACGCCGCCCATGATGCCACCCGGCCGAGCCGCCGGGCCCCCAAGCCGCCGGGCCGAAAACGGTAGCAGGGACGGTGCGTGCATGATAAAATGATAAGTGCGAGACAGCCCGGTGTTACGGTGTTACTCGGGCTCGCCCACATGGCGGCTCTGTGAGCTGCCGATGACATCCCGGTGTATCACTATGAGGACGAGTGAGAGCTGATGCCCGCAAACCTCACACCGCAGTATCTCGAGGCCGAGCAGGCTTTCAAGGAAGCGAAGACCATCCCCGAGAAGATCGCCGCGCTCGAGGAGATGCTCGCCGTCATCCCGAAGCACAAAGGCACCGAGAAACTGCAGGCCGACATCAAGCGGCGCCTGGCAAAGCTGCGGGATGAAAGCGAGAGAAAGGCGAAGACCGGCCGCCAGGATCCGTTCCTTGTAGAGAGGCATGGCGCGGGCCAGGTCGCCCTCGTCGGTTTCCCCAACTCAGGCAAGTCGGCCCTGGTGGGTGCCCTGACGAGGGCGAAGGTGACGGTGGCCGATTATCCGTTCTCCACCGTTCTTCCCGTGGCAGGCATGATGGAATTCGAAGACATCTGGATACAGCTCGTGGACATGCCGCCAGTAACCTCCGGAGAGATGCCGCCGGGGATGGCGGGCGCCCTTCGCAACGCTGATGCACTGCTCATAGTGGCGGACGCTTCATCAGATGACTGCCTCGACCAGCTTGAAGACGTATTGAGCCTGCTTGGCGAAAAGAGGATCCTGCGCGATGCGACGGAGCTTGAGGCAGGCGCGAGAGGACACACCCTGGAGGACTGCATGGTAGTGGCCACCAAGACGGACTTGCCCCGCGCGCAGGATAACTTGGCGATCATCAGGGAGTACCTGCCGCCGGGCCTGGAGATGGTGCCGGCGTCGGTCAGGTCCGCGGAGAGCCTCGAAGGCCTCCGACGCAGGGTATTCGAGCTACTGGGGATCATCAGGATCTACACGAAGGTGCCGGGCCAGCCGCCGGACATGGGCCAGCCCTTCGTCTTGAAAAAGGGGAGCACCGTGTTGGACATGGCCGCGGCGGTTCACCGTGACTTTCCGTCCAGGCTGAAGAGCGCGAGGATATGGGGTTCAGCGAGGTTCGATGGGCAGTCCGTCCCGCGGGACTACGTTCTTCACGACCGGGATGTAGTTGAATTGCACGTGTGAGGTGGCGAGGCGCGGTGGACGCTGCGGAGGTCGAGGCGAGGCTCGCTGCTATTGCAGCAACGGCGGGCGGCGGTGTCTTCGGCGTAGCGGCGAGAAGCCTGCACGGCCCTCAGGAAGTGCTCCTGAATCCGGACGAACCCTTCAACGCCGCGAGCGTCATCAAGATCGCGATCATGGTGGAGGTCTTCAGGCAGGCCGAGGAAGGGCTTCTCGATCTCGAGACCCGCGTCAGGCTCCGAGACACCGACAAGGTCGGCGGGTCGGGCATCCTCCGGGTGCTTTCGCCCGGCGTGGAGCTTCCTATCATAGACCTGGTGCGCCTCATGATCGTGGTGAGCGACAACACGGCCTCGAACATTCTCCTAGATATCGTTGGGATGGAGCGCGTGAACGAGACCATGCGCTCCCTAGGGTTCACCGAGATCGTCCTTCGGCGCAAGTTCATGATGGTGCCGGTCGCGAGGCCCATCCCCAACACCATAACCCCGAGGGACATGACGGGTCTTTTGGAGAAGATCGCTCGCTGCCAGGTGGTTTCAGCCTGGGCGTGCGGAGAGATGGTCCGCATCATGAAGGAGCAGCAGCACAACGACCTCATTCCCGCGCTGCTGCCCGTGCCCAGGGACGAGGATCAGCTGCTCGCGGGGGAGATGCCGCGCGTCGAGATTGCCCACAAGACCGGGTCGGTGTCTGGGGTGCGGCACGACGCGGGGATAGTCTATGTCCCGGGGCGCGACTACGTGCTCACAATCCTGAGCAAGGACCTTTCCAGCCCGCGAGACGGTGAAGAGGCCATCCGGAGGATATCCCTGGAGCTGTACAGGTATTTCGCTGGCGTTTGAGCTGATCGAACGGAGGCGATCCCATGGATCTCAAAGATTTCCTCAGCGTTCCGAGGCTCGAGACGGCGAGGCGCGTGCTGTGCGTCCAGCCGCACCCGGACGACAATGAGATCGCGGCGGGTGGCACTATCGCCTGGCTCGCCGACCTCGGCGTCGACGTCGTATACCTCACGGTCACGGACGGGTGCGTGGGCACGCAGGACGCAAGCATAACGCCGGAGGAGCTTGCGGCGACCCGCAGGGCCGAGGCCGAGCGATCCGCCCGGCACCTGGGAGTGTCGGACCTTCTATGGCTCGGGTACCACGACGGCGACGTCCCGGAAGAGCGCGAGCTTACCGCGGCCATCATGGGCGTGGTGCGGACGGTGAAGCCCGATATCGTGCTGGCGCCCGACCCCTGGCTTCCCTATGAGGGCCATAGGGACCACCGTCTCACGGGGCTCGCGGTGGCAGGCGCCTGCATACTCTCGGGCTTTCCCCACGCGAGATCGGAACCGCACGCGCCGCCCCACGGTGTCTCGGCAGTCGCTTTCTACTGCACAACGAGGGCAAACACCTGGATCAATGTGGACAAGACGTGGCACAGGAAGATTGAGGCCATAAAGATGCATGCCAGCCAAGTCTCTCAAAGCTGGACCACGCTCTTCATGTACGTGGACATGAAGGCACGAGAGGTCGCAAAAGGGCGTGGGTGCGCGAGGGCCGAGGCCTTCAAAGTGATTCCCACCATCCTCTTGCACTTCAACGTGGACACGGAGGGGTACTGATGGCACCGGCACAGGGCGCGTCGAGGCGGAGTTCGGACGGTCTTAAGCTGGCGATCATCGGCGGGGGCTCGAGCTACACGCCCGAACTCATAGACGGAATCATTCGAAGGGCGAATGAGCTCCCGGTGAGGCATATCGCCCTGGTGGACATCGCTGAAGGCGCCAGCAAACTGCAAGTCATCGCCAGCCTCGCCAGGCGCATGATCGGGCGGGCTGGCCTCGACATTGAGGTGAGTGCGGGTTTTGATAGGACGGCCGCGCTCTCGGGCGCCGACTTCGTGATAACGCAGTTCCGCGTGGGCGGGCTTGCCGCCCGCGCCCAGGACGAGCGGATCCCGCTCAAATACGGCATCATCGGGCAGGAGACAACCGGGCCAGGCGGGTTCGCGAGCGCGCTTCGAACGATCCCAGTCGCTCTCGACATCGCCCGGGATGTGGAGCGCGTTGCGCCGGGCGCGTACCTCATCAATTTCACGAACCCCTCCGGCATCGTCACGGAGGCCCTGACCCGGTACTCGGGCGTGCGGTGCATCGGGCTGTGTAACGTCCCCATCAGTATGCAAAGGATGATCGCGGCAGCGCTGGGTGCGGACCCTCTCCGCGTAAAGGTGGAGTTCGTGGGCCTCAACCACTTGAGCTGGGCGCGCAAGGTAACTGTAGACGGGGTAGACGTCACGCGTGATCTTCTTTCCCATGAACTCGTGAGGCGCGAGTTCGATCTACCGAGCGCTGTGGGCGCCACGGGCGCTGCGGATGCCGCGGACGCAGCGCACGCCACGAACGAAGCGGAAGCCGGGGGCGTCAGCCGCGACGGCGGGCTTCTTCGCTCCGACAAAGCCGAGGAAGAGGGCGACGGCTCGGTCGCAAGCGGTCTGGGCCTTCTCCGCGCGCTTGGCATGATTCCCTCGTACTATCTTAGGTACTACTATTTTCACCGGGCGCTCGTGGAGGAGGAGACGAGGCGAGTCGAGGAAGGGCGCGGCACCCGTGCGGATGAGGTCATGGCCATCGAGGAAAGGCTCTTCAAACGCTACGCTGACCCAAGCCTCTCTGAGAAGCCCGTTGAGCTTTCCGAAAGAGGAGGAGCGTGGTATTCCGAGGCTGCCCTCGCGTGCATCTCCGCCATTTTCAATGACAAGGACGAGGTTCACGTGTTGAACGTTCCGGCAAAGGGCGCGGTGCCCGATCTTCCGGCCGACGCTGTGGTCGAGATGAACTGCGTGGTCAACGCGTCGGGCGCGCATCCAGTGGCCCAGGGGCCGCTGCCTGAGTCCATCCGCGGGCTCGTTCAGCACGTGAAGGCATACGAGCGGCTGACCGTGGAGGCAGCAGTAAAGGCCGACCGCGACATCGCGTACCTCGCGCTCCTCTCGCACCCGCTTGTGCCTGGGGCAGACACGGCGCGGGCCCTCCTTGAGGACATTCTGAGGGCTAACGCCGAGTACCTGCCGGGCTTTGCCGTAAGCCCACGAAGCACGTGAACCGCGTGAAACGCAGGAACGAAGGCCGTGGCAAGGCAGCCGTCGGACGGCAGGAGAGCCTGGGTCCGTTACGGACGGGAGGCGTTATCCGCCGGAACCTGTGCGCGTGCCGGGCCTTCCAATGAGATGGCCAACCAGACCACGGTAAACGTGCGTTGGCTTCCGAGGAAGTGCTTGAGCCGAATTGTGAACGTGCCGTTGTACGGCTTGCGGACCATCGCCGAGAGATGTGCGGGCGCCTCGGCGGGAAGACCGCCGCCTGATTCGGGGCGGCTGTCGATTGACTCGTAGTAGTCGAACCCGCGGAGATCGAGGCCTAGAACCACGGCCACCGGGACGTTCCCGAGGCCGTGGTTCACTGTCGTCTGAACGGTCTCGCGCGACGGCGCGGTTATTGTCACCGACCCGCAGGCGATGCGGGGCGGGACTTCGCCCCAAGCCTCCCCGAACGCCTGGTTGGGGAGGAAGCGGTCGTGGTGCCGCATGGCGATGAGCGCCGCCAGGCTGAGACAAACCACAATGCAGCCCGCGACCACGACCAGGAGGCCGCACGTGAACGTTCGCGGCGATCGCGCCCGAAGGGCCATCCGCCCGTTCCTCTCGTCAGCTACAGTCCATCGAGGGCTGGATACTCAACGCGTGCCAAGAATATAACTATGCTCCTCGGGTGCGCCGTATGGGCGGAAGCGCCGGAGCGTCGGCGGGTCAAAGCATTAGGCCACCGAAGGGGCATTTCCGTGCCCCCACGTGGTGCCCCCGCTCAGTGCTGTTGCTCCGGCTGTTTCGGCTGGGGCTGTTGACCCTGCTGCATCGCCTGCTGGTACACTTTGTACTGAGGCTCCTGAGCCTCGATGTAGTTGACGCGGGACTTCAGGGGGTTTATCACCTGATTCTGCAGGGTTTCGGAGAGCTGCGCATACAGCTTCTGCGCGTTTTGGTCCTGCGTATCCAGGGCAAAGCTTCGAAAGTCCGCGGCTACGCTTTCCAGCTGGGCAAGACATTGATGAACCTTCTGACCTACGGTCACCGCTATCACCTCTACACTGATATGCGGGCGGCTCGATTGCCCGGCAAGGGCTTCCGCCAGCGTGCCTCGAGCCGGCCGCGCCGGTTGGGTTTCGCGCGGCCCTCGGGTGAGCCGTCCATGCCATCATGACATAGCATGGCTGTTTACGCAAAGGGCGATTCAGGCCCGCGCCCGAAATGCGTGCGTCATTGCAAGGGATTTGCCGACAAACGTGGAATACTTCCGCCGGAGGTGGGCAGAGTGAAAGATGCTGTGAGGATGGTTGCCGATCTCATGTGTCTCGCTGCTAGGACCGCGCCGAAGGCCGCGGGCAAGGATTTCATCGTCACTGCGGTAGTGGAGGGGGATGCACTCAGTCGTCTCGCACAGGCGATGGTTGATTACGGCAGGGAGTCGGGCAAGAAGAACTTCGACCGCGACGGCGCCAACGTGGCGGCGAGCGACGCGTGCGTGCTCATCGGCCTGAAGGGTGCGCAGACCGCCGGGCTGAACTGTGGGGCGTGCGGAAATGCGACGTGCGCAGGGCTCGCGCGGCCTCACGAAGGGCCCGAGTTTGCCGGCCCGTTCTGCGCATGGAGGCTGATGGACCTCGGTATCGCCATGGGTTCGGCGGTCAAGACGGCGTCCATTCATAACGTGGACAATAGAATAATGTACCGGGTGGGAGTCGCGGCGAAGCGGATGGGCCTCATCGACGCGGACGTGGCCGTGGGCATACCGCTATCCGCCACAGGAAAGAGCATCTACTTCGATCGCGGCTGAAAGGTCGCAGTGTGAAAACCCCTGGCATCCATGCATCATCCCCGTTGGAGCAAGGAACGCTAAAACGTGACCATTCGGCCGCGCCGGATGTCTGCACGCGTCGCGGAGCCTGTGCGGATATGGTGGCTGGCGGCCGCGCCCGCGGCGCGTGCTGTCACGCAGGTGAGCGGCAGGTCCAGGCGTGGCGCACGTTCCCTGCACAGGAGGAGGCGTACGATGCCAGAGCTGAGACGGGATCCCGCTTCCCGCTCGTGGGTGATCATTGCTACCGAGCGGAGCCGGCGTCCTTCGGATTTCCGGGTTCCTCGAGACGAGCGAAAGAGCGGGGTATGCCCCTTTTGTTATGGCAACGAACACATGACTCCCCCGGAAGTCCTGGCGCTCGGGAGAGATGCCGACTGCCCGAACGACAAGGGGTGGTCGGTGCGGGTGGTTCCCAACAAGTTCCCCGCGCTTACCCTCGATTCCCCGGATGCCGGAGGCCGAGCCGCTTCCGAGCGAGGAAGCGGTGACGGGCCGCACGATCCCGGCGAGCTGTTTCAGCGCTTGCCAGCGATCGGGGTTCACGAGGTCCTCATCGAATCGCCGAACCACGACTCAACCTTCGGCACGCATTCCCAAAGCCAGATGGAAGACATCCTCGAGGCCTTGGTCGCGAGGGCCAGGGCCCTTTCGCGTGACCGTAGACTGAGCTACCTCCAGATCTTCAAGAACTGGGGAAGGGTTGCTGGTGCATCCCTTGAGCACACTCACTGTCAGCTCATCGCCACGCCCATTGTTCCAGCGGTTATCGAGGAAGAACTCGCCACTGCTCGGGAGCACTACGATAGAACCGGGGAGTGCCTGTACTGCGCCATTGTCAAAGCCGAGGCGGCGGAGGGCGTCCGGGTGGTGGAGCGATCCGACCGATTCCTGGTCTTTTGCCCTTATGCTGCGAGGTTCCCATTTGAAACGTGGATCGTGCCCCTAGCGCACAGCGCTAGGTTCGAGGACATCGAGGTGGCGGAGCTCGCGGACCTGGCGAGGACGTTGCGCTGCACCATAAGAAGGTTCGAGCTTGGATTCGAGACCTTTCCTTACAATCTCATATGGCACACCAGCCCATGGACGGGTGATTTCGGAGCATACTATCACTGGCACCTTGAGCTCGTTCCGCGCCTGGCGACCCTGGCGGGCTTCGAGCTCGGCACGGGATACTACATAAATCCCACGGCCCCCGAGGATGCCGCCATGTCGCTTCGGGAATGCGACCTTGAAAACGCGGGCGCGGGTGCGCGCGCGACGGAGACTACGGCTGCGCGCCCTGAGGATGAGACCCGGGGAACGGCTTTGCGGGGCGTGGAGGAAGGGGCACTGGAGAAGTGACGGTACAAGAGCTTGACGAAACCTACAGGATTCTCGTGGCCTCACCTGAGGTTGCGCCGTTCGCCAAGACGGGAGGGCTCGCAGACGTCGCGGGCTCGCTCCCGAAGGCTCTCGCCGCGATGGGCAACGACGTGCGCGTGGTGATGCCCAGGTACAGAGGGATCACAGACGTCAGAACGATAGGCGACTTCCCGGTCTGGGTAGGGTGGCGTAAGGTCACGGCCATCCTGCGCCAGGGGGTGATAAAAGCTCGTCTCAACGGCGCTGAGAAGCTGGTTCCGGTGTACTTCGTCGACAACTATCACTACTTCGACAGAGATAACATGTACATGTACTTCGACGAGGCGGAGAGGTTCGCGTTCTTCTCAAGGGCGATCCTCGAGATGATCCGGTACCTCGGATGGGCTCCTCACATCATTCACTGCAACGACTGGCAGACAGGGCCAGTGCCGCTCCTCCTTCGTGAGCAGTACTCCCGCGACCCGCTCTACCAGGGAATAGCGACTGTGTTCACGATCCACAACCTTCAGTACCAGGGGAACTACCCTCGGGAGACACTCCACCTCCTGGGCCTCGGCGAGGAGTATTTCACGCCCGATCGCATCGAATTCTACGGCGACGTGAGCTTCATGAAGGCAGGCATCCTATACGCGGACGTGGTCAACACTGTGAGCAAGACCTATGCCAAGGAGATCCAGACGCCGGAGTACGGGGAGCGCATGGACGGTGTCCTGCGCACGCGTTCTAAGGATCTGCACGGCATCATGAACGGGCTCAATTACCACGAGTTCAACCCTGAGACGGATGCCCGCATTTACAGGAACTACGGCCTGGGGAACATCGAGGACAAAAAGGAAAACAAGTTCGCGCTCCAGCGCGACATGAACCTGGCCTCCTCCGGCGCACCGTTGCTCGGGGTAGTCTCTCGCCTCGTGGATCAGAAAGGGCTCGACCTCATCGCGGACGCCATGGATGAAATGATGGCGATGGACCTCCAATTCGTTCTGCTTGGCACGGGGGATCCGTACTACGAGAATCTCTTTCGCTCGCTCAGAAAGAGATATCCCGACAGGGTGGCCGTGGAGATCGGCTTCAACGTGGTCCTCGCGCAACGCATCTACGCCGGATGCGACATGTTCCTCATGCCGTCCAGGTTCGAGCCCGGTGGGCTCGGCCAGCTCATCGCCATGCGCTACGGCACGGTTCCGATAGTCCGCAGCACGGGCGGGCTTGCCGACACGGTTACGAACTACGAACCTGAGCTTCAGGTAGGCAACGGGTTTACGTTCGCCGAGTACTCGCCGGAGGCTCTCATCGATGCGATCAGGCGGGCGATGGACGTGTACAAGGACAAGCGCAGGTGGAGCGCGTTAGTTGAAAACGTCATGCGCCACGACTTTTCCTGGAACAAGTCAGCTGCCGAGTACATGGGGCTTTACGGGATAGCCAGGAACAAGCTGGAAGAGGTCCCTGTGCCCGCGTGAGCGCCCCGGGGCGGAAAGGCGCCTTGGTGTCCGACGACGAGGGAGTCGGCGCGGTCCCTCTGATGCCCGCCGTGAAACGGGATGCCGCGCCGGGAGCGTGCGAAAGTGGTCGACTCTTTCTCTGATTATTACTGGGACTTCAAGGGCACGGTCTGGCGTGACCGCATTGACGTGCGGGATTTCATTCTGAGCAACTATCGCCCCTACGAGGGTGATGGCTCATTCCTCGTGGGCCCGACGCGCCGGACCAAGGCGCTTTGGGAGAAATGCCTCGCCCTTCTCGCTGAGGAGAGGAGGCGCGGCGGGGTGTACGCGATCAACGCCAAGACCGTCGCGGGGATAACGAGCCACCCGCCGGGCTACATCGACCGCGACCTCGAGATCATCGTTGGTCTCCAAACAGACGAGCCTCTAAAGAGGGCGATAAATCCCTGGGGCGGCATCCGCATGGTTGAGATGGCGTGCAGGGAATACGGCGTAGACCTGGAGCCCAGGGTGTGTGAGACGTTCCACAAGTACCGGAGGACCCACAACGAGGGGGTCTTCGCCGTGTACACCGACGAGATGCGCGCTCTCAGGCGGTGCGGCGTCATCACGGGCCTGCCCGACGCGTATGGACGCGGGCGAATCATCGGCGACTACCGAAGGATCCCTCTCTACGGCGTGGATCGCCTGATCCAGGAGAAGCGAAGCGACCTTTCCAGTCCGGAGCTCACCACGATCACCGTGGACACCATCAGGCTGCGCGAGGAGGTTCACGACCAGATCCTTGCCCTTGAAGAACTGAAGGAGATGGCCCGTTCATACGGCTATGACATCTCACGGCCCGCGCGTTCCGCCCGAGAAGCGTTCCAATGGCTCTACTTCGGTTACCTCGGCGCTATAAAGCAGCAGAATGGCGCCGCGATGTCTCTCGGGAGGACCAGCACGTTCCTGGACATCTACCTGGAGCGTGACTTGCGCCGGGGGGCCATCACGGAAGAAGAGGCCCAGGAGCTCGTGGACGACTTCGTGATCAAGCTGCGTATGGCGAGGCAGCTTCGCACGCGAGCTTACGACGAGCTCTTCGCCGGCGACCCTCTGTGGGTCACGGAATCCATCGGCGGGATGGCCCTGGACGGCCGGCCGCTCGTTACGAAGACGAGCTTCCGGGTGCTGCAAACCCTCTACAACCTCGGCCCTGCGCCCGAGCCCAACCTCACGGTCCTGTGGTCGAGGGACCTCCCCAGGCCTTTTAGGGAATTCGCGTGCAGGGTATCTTGCGACACGAGCTCCATCCAGTACGAGAACGACGATATCATGCGACCGATTTTCGGAGATGACTACGCCATCGCCTGCTGTGTCTCGGCGATGAGGGTTGGAAAAGAGATGCAGTTCTTTGGGGCCAGGTCCAACCTGCCGAAAGCGCTCCTCCTCACGTTGAACGGAGGCTTGGACGAGATCTCCGGAGCCAAGGTGGCGCCTGAGTTCTACCGGGCAGGGGAGGGACCTCTGGAATTCGAGCCTGTGTGGGACGCGTTCACGAGGATGCTGGGGTGGCTCGCCGGCAAGTACGTGGACACGATGAACGTCATCCATTACATGCACGACAAGTACGCCTACGAGAGCCTTGAGATGGCCCTCCATGACACGCACGTGGGGAGGTTCATGGCTTTCGGAATAGCGGGCCTCTCCGTGCTCGCGGACTCGCTTTCGGCGATCAAGTACGCGAAGGTCACCCCACGGTTCGACTCGCGGGGCATAGCCACGGAGTTCGATGTGGAGGGTGACTTCCCAAAATTCGGCAACAACGACGACAGGGTGGATTCTCTCGCCCGCGACTCCGTGGTGCTGTTCCATGAGAAGCTCAAGGAGCACCCCGCGTACAGAGACGCGAGGCACACTCTTTCGATCCTCACGATCACGAGCAATGTGGTGTACGGAAAGATGACCGGGTCCACGCCGGACGGAAGGAAGCGGGGAGAGCCCTTCGCGCCGGGCGCAAACCCCATGCACGGCCGCGACACCCACGGTGCGGTCGCGTCGCTCGCGTCCGTGGCCAAGATCCCTTACGAGCACGCTATGGACGGCATCTCGTACACGTTCTCGATCACACCGAAGGCCCTCGGAAAGACTCCGGGGGAGGCTGTATCGAACCTTGCCGGCCTCATAGACGGGTACTTCGCCAAGGGCGGGCATCACATGAACGTGAACGTATTCCGGCGCGAGACCCTGCTCGATGCCATGGAGCATCCGG
Organism: Bacillota bacterium; assembly: GCA_012842395.1. Taxonomy (NCBI): domain Bacteria; kingdom Bacillati; phylum Bacillota; species Bacillota bacterium. Next base: position 62,742 of record DUSX01000017.1, on the reverse strand, counting down.
AGAAGTATCCGCAGCTGACCATCAGGGTGTCCGGGTACGCTGTGAACTTCGTGAGGCTCACGCGTGAACAGCAGGAGGAGGTCCTGGCGAGGACGATCTTCGAGAGATGACCGAGAAATGACCGACCACCCTAGGCAGACACGCGACGACACGAGTGCAGTCAAGGGGTACATCCACTCGATCGAGACCATGGGCACCGTGGACGACGGCGGGATAAGGTTCGTGCTCTTCATGCAAGGGTGCGCCATGAGGTGCGTGTTCTGCCACAACCCAGACACTTGGCTGCGCTTGGGTCGGGAGGTGAGCGTGGATGAGGTCATGAAAGAGATCCTCGATTACAAGCCCTTCTTCGAGGCGTCGGGCGGAGGCGTGACCGTCTCCGGAGGAGAGCCGCTCCTGCAGCACAGGTTCGTGAGGGCCCTTTTCGAAGCGTGCGGTCGGCATGGTCTCCACCGAGCGCTGGACACCGCGGGGTACTGCAAACACGGGGACTTCGAATCCGTTCTCGGTTGCACCGACCTGCTCCTCTTCTCCATCAAGGTCGTGGACGAGGAGAAACACGTGAGGCTTACAGGTGTGACGAACCACGTGATCCTCGCGAACCTGCGGCTTGCTGCCAAGCGCGGGATGGAGATCGTGGTGAGGTACGTTCTCATACCTGCCATTAACGACTCTGACGATGACCTTCACGATGTCGCGGCGCTCGTGGCATCGCTAGAGGGCGGCACGGTGAGGGCGGACATCCTCCCTTATGACCGGATGGGCGTGGCCAAATGGAGACAGCTCGGCCTCGACTGCGCCCTTGAGGGCGTGCCTGAGCCTACGCCAGATGACATCGCGAGAGCCCGCCGTATTTTCCACCAACACGGCGTCCCCCTGAGAACCGACTGACCAAAGAATTTCCACGGTGTTGAGAAGGACAATTGCATAATTCGTCGAATAGGCTAAGTCATAATCATGATGAGCGCGCTGATACGCGCAGTCCGTTACGATTATCAGATTTGAGAAGGCCGATTGGGGTGATTTTCGTGAACGATGTGGTCGTGCTGGATAAGCTCGACAAGGAGATCCTGTCGTGCATCCAGCGGGACGGTCGGATGCCCTTCACAGCCATCGCCGAGAAGCTCAAGGTCGCGGAGGGGACGGTAAGGAAGCGTGTCGCGCGCCTTCTTGAGGAAGGGGTAGCCAGGATCACCGGGGTGGTCGACCCGTTCCGCCTCGGGATGAACTTCGTCGCCATGGTCGGCATAAGCGTGGAGGGCGATTCGCCCGAACGCGTCGTGGCCGACCTCGTGAAATTGCCCGAGGTAAGGTACGTCGCCATCTGTACCGGGGCCTACGACATCATGATGGAGGTCGTGCTCAAGTCCAACAACGAGCTTTACGAGTTTCTCACGCACAAGCTGAGGAAGGTGGCAGGGATCGCGGGATCCCAAACCTCCCTCGTTCTCAAGGTGTGCAAGGAAAGCTCGGCGTGGAGCGGGTGGGCCGGCATCGAGGAGGAGGGTGGGAGCCATGGACGAGACGGACTTTGCGAAGCGGCAGGCTCCGAATGACGTTTCGAGACGCGCACAGCCCTAGCTATTACTGCACTGTTTAGGAGGGATCCATATGGCTTCCAGAAAGTCGGGTGCGTCACGGGCGATCCTTTACGTGGCCGTTCTTGTGGTGCTCGGCGCGGCGCTGCTTGTTGCGAACGCGATCCAGAAGAGGTCCGCTGTCACGACCATCGGAATCATGCAGATCATCGAGCATCCCGCCCTGGACGCGGCGAAAAAGGGTTTCTTGGACGGCCTTGCTGAAGAGGGTTTCACCGAGGGTAAGGATGTCAAGTTTGAGTCGGAGAGCGCACAAGGCGACATGGCGACCGCTCAGTCCATAGCACAGAAGTTCGTGAACGACAAGGTTGACATGATCCTCGCAATAGCGACCCCGACGGCGCAGGCCGCGGCGAAAGCCACGAGCACGATCCCGATACTCATCACGGCGGTGACCGACCCGGTGGCGGCCGAGCTCGTAAAGTCGATCGACAGCCCCGGCACGAACGTGACGGGCACCTCCGACCTCACGCCCGTGGCGAAGCAGTTGGAACTGCTCAAGCAACTCGTCCCGACAGCCCAGAGGGTGGGCATCGTGTACAACGCGGGCGAGACCAACTCGGTGGTACAAGTGAACCTCGCCAGGGAAGCTGCGCAGGCATTGGGCATCGAGCTCGTTGAAGCGACGGCGAGCTCGACGAGCGGGGTGTACGAGGCCGCCCAGTCTCTCGTAGGCAGGGTGGACGCGATGTACGTGCCTACCGATAACACGGTGGTATCCGCGCTCGAGTCCGTGATAAAGGTGGCCGAGGAGTCCAGGATCCCGCTCGTGGTGGGCGAGGAAGACGGTGTGAGGCGTGGTGCCCTCGCTACAGTCGGCATCGACTACTACGCGCTGGGCAAGCAGACCGCGAAGATGGCGGCGAAGATCCTCCGCGAGAAAGCCAAGCCGTCCGAGATGCCCATCGAGTATCAGGAAAACGTGCGCTTGGTCATAAACCTGAAGGCCGCGGAGAAGATGGGCGTGACCGTCCCGCAATCGCTGATAGACCAAGCTTATGAGGTGATACAGTGATCTCCCTAGGCGCGCTCAGTGGTGCCCTTGAACAGGGTCTGGTGTACGCGGTGATGGCTCTCGGGGTGTACATTACGTTCCGTGTCCTCAATTTCCCCGATCTCACCGTGGACGGGAGTTTCCCGCTGGGTGCGGCCATTGCAGCGAGGCTGATATACACCGGGGGCGACCCCGTCGTAGCGACCTTGGTCGCCCCGGTTCTCGGCTTCGTAGCGGGGGCGACAACCGGGGTCCTCAACACCAAGTTGAAGATCTCAGGGCTTCTCGCTGGCATATTGACGATGACCGCGCTTTACTCGGTGAACCTCCGGATCATGGGGAGAGCCAACATCCCGCTTCTCAGGAGCGCGACGGTGCTGACGACTCTGACAGGCCTCGGTGTGCCCGGAGGCTGCGCGGCGCTGATCCTTTTCTCGGTCACGGCGCTTGTGGCCAAATTGCTGCTGGACGCGTTTCTCCGCACCGAGTTTGGCCTTGCGCTCCGGGCGACCGGCGACAACGAAGTGATGATACGCAGCCTGGGCGTGAACACCGACTCCATGAAGATCATCGGCCTCGGCTTGTCCAACGCGCTCGTTGCGTTGTGCGGCGCCATGGTCGCGCAGTACCAGGGGTTCGCGGACATCGGGATGGGCATAGGCATGGTTGTCGCGGGGCTCGCGTCCGTCATCATCGGTGGGGCCATCATCGCGCCTTCGTCCACGGGCCTCGCCACGTTCGGCGTGGTGGCCGGGTCGGTAATCTATAGATTCGCGGTGTTCGTTGCGCTCCGGCTGGGGTTCGCGCCGACAGATCTCAAGATCGTTACAGCGGCTCTCGTAGTGATAGCCTTATCGGGGCCTGTCATCAGGAGGACCCTCGGCATGGAAAGGAGGCGGGCGCTCGGCCATGGTAAAGCTGAGGCATCTTCGGAAAACGTTTTTGCCAGGAACCACTAACGGCCGCATGGCACTTCGGGATGTCTCGTTGGACCTTGCGTCCGGCGACTTCGTGACCATCATCGGGAGCAACGGCGCGGGGAAATCCACGCTCCTGAACGCGGTGGCAGGCGTGTTCCCGGTGGACGACGGCACGATCATCGTCGACGGGCAAGACGTGACCTCGCTTCCCGAGCATGAGAGGGCTCCAATGATCGGCCGGGTGTTCCAGGACCCGATGCAAGGGACAGCAGGCTCGATGTCCATTGAGGAGAATCTAGCGATGGCAGCGAGGCGCGGGGAGCCGAGGCGGCTCAGATGGGGCGTCACGCAGAAGGACCGTGAGACGTTCAGGGAGTATCTCGCGCTCCTCGGCCTGGGCCTGGAGGAGCGGCTCTCTGAGCCTGTGAGGCTTCTCTCCGGCGGCCAGCGACAAGCTCTGGCCCTCCTCATGGCCACGATAAAGAAGCCGAAACTCCTGCTCCTCGACGAGCACGCAGCCGCCCTCGACCCGAAGACGGCCCAGGACATCCTCGCCCTGACCGACCGTCTCGTGAAGCGTCACGGCCTCACCGTCATGATGGTGACTCACAACCTCCGTCACGCGCTGGCCTACGGGAATCGCACCATCATGATGCATGAGGGTGAGATAGTGCTGGACGTAGGAGGCCCTGAGAGGTCGCAGATGACCGTGGCCGACCTTCTTGAGCGCTTTCACGCCATCCGGGGCGAGAGGCTCCTGGACGACCGGATCCTTCTCGAGGTGTGACCCTGCTGCAGAGACGGCCGTGACGTGACGGACGGAAAGAAAGGCCCGGCGCAGTGCACTGCGCCGGGCCTGCTGCGTTCGGGCTCAGTCAACACAGTCGAGCCAAGACCGTCAAGACCGGGCGAGCGCCGACCGGGAACACCGCGCTGCCGCTGCTTCCTGCGCCGCCTTGCGCGCCTGCAGGTTCAACCTGGCCGCCGCGGTATCGAGGATCTTCTGGACCAGGTCCTCGAACGAGATCCCTCCGGCCATGGCGGCGATAGGGAACAAGCTCACGGCGGACAGGCCCGGCAACGGGTTTATCTCGAGGAAGTTGGGATTGCCCGCGCCGTCAAGCCTCACGTCCACCCGTGCGAGGTCGCGGCACTCGAGTATCCGGAACGTCTTTATGGCTACGTCGCGAATCCTCTCCGCGAGCTCGCCGGGGATCGGCGCCGGACAGAGGAATTTCTCAAGGTTGTTGTGCTTCGTGTTGTAGCAATACACGAACGACTCAGGCTCGACCTCGGCCGTGGGCCGCACTTCCATGATGGGGAATGTCTCAAGCTCACGATTGCCCACTATGCCCACGGTGAACTCACGCCCGGGCAGAAACTCTTCGACCAGGGCGGGTTGCCTGTAGGACCCGGTGATCCATTCCACCATGGCCGCTAGCTCTTTTCTGTTATTGACCTTCGACGAACTCCTCACGCCCTTGCTGGAACCTTCGTAAGCGGGCTTGACAAAGAGGGGGAACTCCATGCCGAGGTCGTCGGGAAGGTCTGCAGGGGACTCGACCTTGATTGCTTTAGGTGTTGGAATTCCGTACGATGAGACGAGAGCCTTGGTGACCGCCTTGTCAAGGCACACCGCTAACGTGAGCGGGTCCGAGCCGGTGTACGGGATCCCGAGAGACTCCAGTATCGCCGGGACGATCGCCTCACGGCACCGGCCTTCCCAGCCCTCGGCTATGTTAAAGACGACGTCAACGCGATCGCGTTGCAGCTTCGAAAGCAACCCCGGGCCGTACGGCATCCTCACGACACGATGCCCTGCGGCTCGCAAGGCCTTCGCTATTCGGTCTACCGTTGCCTGTTCCTCAAACTCGGCGTCAGCGTCTTCGACTACCATCTCAGACCTGGGACAATCCTTCTTGAGGTTGTAGGCCAGACCTACCACAAATCCCATGGTCATCCCTCACTAATTGATGGTGTTCTCTGGTTGGTTATGTCAGGCTTGATCTCGTAAGCGGGGCAGCCCCCGCCTCCGGTAGACCAGGATTTTCTACCACCCTGTTCGGCTCCTTGCGTTGCCTCCCAGGCCCCATGACCACCTCCGCGGCGCTTCCTCGGGCGCCCATCTTTTCAGTAGTTGAGTCTATACCCGGCCGGAGGCATTGTCTACTACGTAATAATGCCAATTTTGGAGGCTTTGGGCTGGAAACCGCGCTGGCATCGGAAAGGAATGTCTGTGCTTCGCGGGAGGCATTAGTTTTGACTCAGGACCCATCAGGCTTGCGCAGGGAAGGAGGCGCCGCCCCGTTCCGAAAGATGGTGTCGAGGACAACATCCTTCACGATCTGCAGGCTCCTGGGGCTGCACTTGTCCATAGTATCGAGGGTTGTGTGCCAGTACGGGTAGTCGAAGTCGATGATGTCAACCGCCGGGATGCCCCTTTCAATGAAAGGAACGTGGTCGTCCAGGATATGATAGCGAACCTCACGGCTGAACGTGTCCCCGTAGCCGAGGCGCTCAGCACTAGACCATACCGCGTCTACCACGTCGGGCGCGCTCAGCTGGGAGTAGCCTTCCACACATATGTTGAGATCAGCGTCGCCCACCATGTCGAGGAGCAGCATGTATGTCACCTGTCCTGGGTCCACGCTTTCTGCAAGGCGACGCGACCCAAGGAACATGCAGTCCGCCGAAGCGCCGAGATCCTCACCGTCGAAGAAGGCCAGCATCACAGGAACGGGTGGCCTCGTCCGCGCCAGCATGCCTGCGATCTCCAGAAGCACGGCCACTCCCGAACCCCCGTCATTCGCACCCATTATGGGGGTAAGCCTCCGCTCGGGAAGGGGGTCGTGCTCTGCACGAGGGCGGGTGTCGAAATGCGCCGCGAGCAGAATGAATGGCTCCTCTTTGCCCGACGCGGACTTGAAGAGCGCGGTGATGTTGGCCATGGAATACGCGGTGCCTTCGTAGACGGCGTCAAAGGGGCGCACCTGGACGACATCGGCGGATCTCCCGAGCTCGGAGGCGATAAAGTCAACCACCTTCCGATGGCCGTCCGACCCCGGATTCCTCGGGCCGAAGCTCACCTGGCGCTCCAGGTAATGCCAGGCGTCCTGAGACCCCGCGTTGCCTGGCGCCGCGCTCCCCTCAGCCTCCGGACTGGCACCGGGCGCATGCACCGCAGGCTCCAAAACGCCCCTGTCGATTCCGGAGCCTGCGGCAGCGGTGGTGCCCCGGCACCCGGTACACGCGCATACGATGACGAAGCCCAACACCAGGCAGCAGTTGCAGAAACGGGCGAGCGTTTGCGAAAGCCGACAGTAGCTTGCCGTTGGACCCACTTCCCTTCCCAAGGCGTTCACAAGCGCGCCGCAGCGCGAGGCCGCGGACTTCCCAACTCCCGACGCCATCATATCGCACTTCCAAGCCGCCATTCAAGTCAAGAGCCTCCAGAGTACGTGTCTTGGGGGCTGGTGGCGGGCTTGACCGGACAGGCGGGAACGCCCGCGGATACCAGGGGACAGGCTGTGCCCTGTCGCGGCGTCATAGCACCCTGCTTTCCTTAGGGAGGCGCCCCGGGCGCGGTGCCGATTGTCTGGCTGTCTGCCAACGGATGCCAATGGGGCAATCGCTAAGTCCCTCCTTCGAAAGCCATGGGTCGGCGAGGAGGTCGCGGTGACACTGCGCCGTTTTTCCGCGAGCGCGGAGGACTTTGGTTGCTTGGGGAGAATACTACCGTTATCAGGCCGCGGGGCGCACGGGCGCATGATGGCCCGCCCCGAAGGGGGTGGAGCGCGGGTTTGCGAGTTCGGGATGGAGGGTCGCGAGTCGTGAGGGGCATCGTGCGCGGCGCGCTCGTTGCCGCGGTTTACGTGGCGGTGTCGTACGCGCTCGCGCCGTTGAGCTTCGGGCCGCTGCAGTTCAGGGTGGCGGAAGGGCTCACGTTGCTCCCGATGGTCTTCGCCGAGGCCGTCCCCGGGCTTTTCGTCGGGTGCCTCGTTGCCAACTTGCTCGGGCCGTACGGCCTGCCCGACGTGGTGTTCGGCAGCCTCATCACCTTGGTTGCGGCCATCATCACGCGGGTGTTCCGGCGAAGCCCCGTCGCCTATGTCTCCCCGATCGCGCTGAACGCCGCCTTTGTCAGCGCTTACCTCACCTTTCTCACCAAGGTTCCGTATTGGGCGCTGGTGCTCAGCATAGGCGCATCGGAAACCATCTCGGTGCTGGCCATCGGCGTGCCGCTTCTGAAGCTCATGAGCCGGGCGTTCGGAGAGAAGGAGCGTTGACTCGAAGGCTCGAACGCGAGGCCGGAACCGCGAAACAGGAAGGAGGTGTCACAGGTGCCCATCGTTCAGATCGAGCTCATTGAGGGAAGGACCGTCGAGCAGAAGCGAGTGCTCGTGGACAAGGTCACAAAGGCAGTAGTTGAATCTGTAGGCTGCCCTGAGAGCGCAGTGAGCATCATCCTGCGAGAGATGAAGAAGGAGAACTTTGCACAGGCCGGTAAGCTATATTGCGACAAGTGACAAGCGATGACGTGACGCATAGAGAGAGGTGACAAGGGCGCCATGCGCAAGACGCTGGCCAGGTTGAGGAACTACCTGTACCCGATACCGGCCGTCATGGTGAGCTGCACTGCACCTTCCGGGCGGCCGAACATCATCACCGTGGCTTGGACGGGTGTCGCTTGCGGCACGCCACCGATGGTGTCAGTCGCGGTAAACCTGTCGAGGTACTCGCACGGGATAATAAAGGAGACCGGCGCTTTCTGCGTGAACGTGCCAAGCGAGGACCTCCTCTATGCCACGGATTATTGCGGCAGCGTGTCCGGGCGCGACGTCGACAAGTTCGCCGCGCTCGGGCTTTCGGCCGCGGAGTGTGACGAGGTGGAATGCCACTACATTGCTGATTGCCCGATAAACATGGAGTGCAAGGTGCGACACCAGATCGTGCTAGGATCGCACGAGCTCTTCGTGGGCGAGGTGGTTGCGGTCCACGCAAGCGAGGGCGTTCTCACCGCCGAAGGGCGAATCGATGTGCAGGCCATGAGGCCCTTTGCCTATGTGGGGCCAGACTACTACCGACTCGGGGAGAAGATCGGGCGGCACGGGTATTCTCTTGAAGAGGGTGCTCGGCCGAAACCGGAGAAGAGATGATGGAGAGGAGGGAGGCCACCATGGGGTTCCGCGGACGCGGAGCCCCTTTGTGGCGTGTCGCATGAGGCTTGCCCGGAGGACGACGCAGGTGAGCCCGTCAAAAACGTTTGGGGTGGACGCGCTCGTTCGGGAGATGCGCAGCCGGGGCGTGGACATCGTCAATTTCAGCCTTGGAGAGCCCGACTTCGATACGCCCGACCATATCAAAGACAGGGCCGTCGATGCTATCAGAGCAGGGTTCACGAAGTACACGCCGACCGCCGGCATCCCTGAGCTGCGCGCGGCCATTTGCGAGAAACTGCGAGCGGACAACGGGCTTGTATACAGCCCTCAAGAAGTGCTCGTGTCGTGTGGTGCGAAGCACTCGATATTCAACGCCGTGTTCGCTCTATGTGACGAGGGCGACGAGGTCATAATCCCGAGCCCCTATTGGGTTTCGTACCCGGAAATGGTTCGCCTCGCGGGGGGCGTCCCCGTGGTGGTCGAGGGCGACATCTGCAATGGGTTCAAGGCTAGTGCCTCCGCCATCGAGAAAGCCATCACCTCTAGGACGCGCGCGATGATCCTGAACAGCCCGTGCAATCCCACCGGGTCGGTTTACTCGCGGCGGGAGCTCCACGAGATCGCCGAGGTTGCTGTGGCCCACGGCGTGGTCGTGATATCCGACGAGATATACGAAAAACTCGTCTACGGCGGCGTGGAGCACGTCAGCATTGCTTCGCTCGGACCGGACATAAAGCAATTCACCATCGTCATAAACGGGGTGTCGAAGACCTACGCCATGACCGGCTGGCGTGTAGGATACGCTGCAGGGCCGAGGGAGGTCATCCAGGCCATGGAGACGATCCAGGGGCATGTCACGTCTAACCCCACGTCCATCTCGCAGAAGGCGGCGCTCGCCGGCATTACCGGTCCGAAAGAACCCGTAGAGCGCATGCGGGCTGAGTTTGCGAGGCGGCGCGAGTATATGGTGGGGCGGCTCAACGAGATACCCGATGTGACGTGCCCGGTTCCGGATGGCGCGTTCTACGCGTTTCCTGATATATCGCGCTACTTCGGTCGCAGGATCGACGACGTGGTGATAAAGGATTCCACCACGTTCGCGGAGGCGCTTCTGCGGCACGGCCATGTGGCCGTTGTGCCGGGAATCGCGTTCGGGTGCGATACGTGCGTGAGGCTTTCGTACGCGACCTCCATGGCGAGGATTGCCGAAGGCCTCGACAGAATGGGCGAGGTCCTGAGTCGCGCACGCTAACTTGGGAACCGCCAATCGAGGGAGTCTCGTGGTCATGGGTGCCGAGGAGGGTGTCTTGCGAGCCCAGCGGCCGGCAGGATGACAGGTCGGCGTGGCGAGGGGGTGGCCGTTAGCGAGCACCGGCAAGGGGACATGGAGGATTTGCGCGATGGCTGTAGAACACCTCACGGCATGAGGCGCAAGGGAACGGGTACGAAACAAGGGGCGTTGCTGGCCTACGGGCGAGTCCTCTTCCTCGTGGCAGTGGTCGGCGCGGTGCTGTTTCGTTACTCGGCCGCCGAAGCGGCTAGCGGGGATTCGCGTGCTATGGTGCAGTCTCAGGCCGCCGGCGGGCCGCCCGCGGAAGCGCGCGCAGAATCGCGGATCGACTGGGGCGCCATTGTAGCGGTGAACAAGGGGCGTCCCCCGGACGACCTTGAGGGACGACTCCACCTTGCGATAGCGTATGCCAACCAAGGGATGGTCCCGGAGGCCGCGCGTGAGTTCCGCGCTATCGAGGCGGCGGGTTATGAAGATTTCGGCCGAAAGGTCATCGCCAAGGCCGAGGAAGCCCTGGCAAAGGATGCGAACGACATCCTCAACCTCAACATAGTTGCCTTCGCGTACTATGCGTTTTCAGATTTCGAGAGGTCCAGCGAGTGTTTTGAGAAGCTCGTGAGCCTGGACCCCCAGAACATCTGGACCCGCCACTATTTCGCCGTGAGCCTTTCAAGGATAGGGAAGCTCGATAAGGCCATCGAGGTGCTGAAAGGCGCCCTTGCCCTGGACCCATCCAACGAGTATACGCATCTCCTGCTCGGGCTCGCGTACAGGGAAAAGGGCTGGTACATCCTGTCCGTCCTGGAATTAGCTCGGGCCGGAAAGGCGATTCGCGAGCTGTCGACCCTCATGTGAAGCGGGCGCAGGTTCGCATCTTTCTCGCGTCTTTGCTCGTGCTGGCGCCGACCCGCCCGCCGGCGGCGGGCCGTGTGTGGCAAGGGACACTCAGTATCGGGTATCGGGCGGCGAGCCCTCACCTAAACGCGAGGCGCCCGCCTGTTATGGCACGACGATGATGCAGGGGTGATACGCCGTGTGCAAGACCGGACAGACAGAGAGACCGGACATACTCATTAGCGGGGCACAGATCGTCTCCCCGCGTGAGGAAGGACCGCTTGTATTGCCGAAGGGTGACATCGCGGTTTCGGGGTCGAAGATCGCGTATGTAGGCCCGTCTCCCGCTCCTCCCCAATTCCAAGGCGCAGCAAAGGTCATAGACGGCTCTGGCCTCGTAGCCATGCCGGGATTCGTAAACGCGCATACGCATGCCGCCATGACGTTGTTCCGGGGGTTTGCCGACGACATGCCGCTCATGGCGTGGCTCACGCAGAAGATCTGGCCCGCGGAGGCGCGACTCAAAGCCAACGATGTGTACTGGGGCACGATGCTTGCCTGCGTCGAGATGATCCGGGCTGGGGTGACGACCTTCGCGGACATGTATTTCTTCATGGACGAGACCGCCAAGGCCGTGGACCGAACCGGGATGAGGGCCTCGCTCTCGCGGGGCCTCATCGGAAACGCGCCTGGTGCGGAGCAGGGGCTCGCGGAGGGCAAGGAGCTGTGCGAACGCTGGAACGGCGCCTGCGGCGGCAGGATCACGACCATGCTCGGGCCGCACGCTCCATACACGTGTCCTAGGAGTTTCCTGGAAAAGGTCATGGAAGCGGCCTCCGAGCTCGGGGTGGGAATGCACATTCACCTCTCTGAGACCGAGGGGGAGGTGAGAGAGTGCAAGGCCGTCCACGGAGGGCTGTCTCCCATAGAACTCATGGCGACTTACGGCCTGTTCGAGTTCCCGGTGCTTGCCGCACACTGCGTGCACGTGTCGGACAGGGATATCGAGATCCTGAGCGCCAGAGGTGTTGGCGTGGCGCACAATCCTGGCTGCAACATGAAGATCTCCTCCGGCATCGCTCCTGTTCCGAAGATGCTCAAGGCCGGGGTGAGGGTCGGCCTCGGCACGGACGGCGCGGCGAGCAACAACAATCTTGACCTTCTGGAGGAGGCACGAATCGCGGCCTTTCTTCATAAACTTGCTTCAAGCGACCCGACGGTGCTGGCCGCGCGCGAGGCACTGTACCTTGCAACCCTCGGGAGCGCGAGAGCGCTCCGGCTCGAGGAGACGATCGGGACAATAGACGAGGGCAAGAAGGCAGACATAGTCCTAATGGATTCGAGACGGCCCCATATGTATCCTCGTCACGATATGGTCTCGCACATCGTGTACTCAGCGCGGTCCTCCGACATCAGGACGGTCATCATCGACGGGAGAGTCGTGATGGAAGATGGCGTCATCACCACGGTAGACGAGGAAGAGGTCCTTGCCCGCGCGGAGGAGCGGGCGCAAGCCCTGGTGCTGAAGTAGGAGGCTTCCTGCGGCCTGCAATCCGGCAGTTGCGACCCCTTGCGGTGTATGAGTGGTGCTGAAGGAGTCCCGGCGTGCGTTGCGAAATACATCGGAAAACAAGACAGGGGGGGTGAACTCTGGTGGCGACTCTTGTGATCCTTGCGATCGTCGCTATCATCGCACTGTTCTTCATAACCTCGTACAACAGGCTCGTGGTGCTCCGGAACAGGATCCGAAACGCATGGTCTCAGATAGACGTCCAGTTGCGCAGACGTTACGATCTCATCCCGAACTTGGTGGAGACGGTCAAAGGCTACGCCGCGCATGAGAAGGAGACCTTCGAGATGGTCACGAAAGCCCGGGCCCAGATGGCGAGCGCGAAAACCGTGAGTGAGCAGGCGGAGGCACAGAACGCCATCACCGGTGCCCTGCGAACGCTTTTCGCTGTCGCGGAGGCTTATCCCGAGCTCAAGGCGAACCAGAACTTTCTCATGCTGCAAGAGGAGCTTTCTGGCACGGAAAGCAAGATCGCGTACGCACGGCAGTTCTACAACGACACGGTGATGAAGTACAACAATGCCTTGCAGGTGTTCCCGACCAACCTCATAGCGGGGATGTTCGGCTTCTCGCCCGAGGACTTCTTTGAGATCGAGGAAGCCGCCCGGGAGCCTGTGAAGGTGAAGTTCTAGAGCGGGGCGGGCCGCGGCATGACAAAGAAACGCTTTGCTCGCGGGATTCCGTGTTGAGCAGGTGAAGTCCATGTACGAACAGATAGCCAGCAACATCAACAGAACGCGGCTCCTGATGGGCCTCTTCATTGCGCTGGTGGCGCTTCTCGGCTATGTGTTCGGGGAGATGTCGGGCGCTGGGTGGAGCGGCCTCGTCATCGCGCTCATCATCGCGGTCGCCATGAGTTTCGCGAGCTATTATTACAGCGACCAGATAGTCCTCAGCGTAAGCCGGGCTAGGCCGGTGACGAAGGAAGAACACCCATATCTCTGGAACACCGTCGAAGGGCTCGCCATAGCTGCGGGGATTCCCGCGCCCAAGCCCTATATCATCGATGACACAGCCATGAACGCGTTTGCTACTGGTCGCGACCCGGAGCACGCGGCGATCGTCGTTACCACGGGCCTGCTGTCGAAGCTCAACCGGCAGGAGCTGGAAGGCGTGATCGCCCACGAGATGTCTCACATAAGGAATCGGGACATACTGCTCGCAAGCGTGACGGCGGTGCTCGTTGGGGTGGCGGCGCTGCTTTCCGACTGGATGCTGCGGTCTTTCTGGTGGGGTGGGACGCGCCGACGCCGGGACCGCGACGGAGCGGGGCAGGCCGGGGCGCTTATCGCCGTGATCGCGCTTGTCCTTGCGATATTGGCGCCGGTGGCTGCGCAGCTCATAAGGTTCGCCATCTCGCGGAAGCGCGAGTTCCTGGCGGATGCCGATGGTGCGCTCCTCACGAGATACCCTGCAGGGCTTGCCGACGCCCTCGAGAAGATCGCCAGGGACACCGAACCGCTCGAGGCCGCGAACCGCGCCACTGCCCACCTTTACATCGTCAACCCCTTCAAAGACGCCGGCCGGCGCGTAAGCTATCTCTACAGCACCCATCCCCCAATCGAAGAGAGGATAGCAAGGCTCAGGTCCATGTGAGTCGCAGCGGCGCGCCTGCAAGCTCGCGTCTGCAAACTCACGCTTCTAGCCTCGCGGCCTCCTCCGCCGCGAGGCTTATCTTTTTGACCGCGTTCTCCCATACTAAACGTGGAACATTGCCTGATCGTCTCTCCACTTCGTGACATCCATATCGACAGCATAGAGGAGCGCGAGTCTATGATTGGGAGGAAGCTTGCCGCGGCCGTGTTAGGCGTGAGGTCATTGGACTTCTCTCGTTTTCTGAGCCCTTGGGTTGCCGGTGATCGCACGAGAGGTGTCAGAACCCGGCCGCTGGCCAGATGGGTCGCGTCTTGTCAACGTGCTGCGCTTGAGGCGCCGTCTCCGAGCTTGACACAGGCAAGCCTGCGCAGCGCGCGTGCCCCCATGAATCTGCGATTGCTCGTGGCGATCTGCTTGGTCTTGGTGGTGGCGTGCGCGGTTGTAGCCACGCCCTGCATAGAAGCGCAAGGGTGCGAGGAGGACACGGAGCACTGGTATACCATAGTGGACGAGGACACCGGCGGTACCGTGCTTCACACTTGCCACGTGGTCGTGGTGGGCGACGAGTTCGTGGACCCTCAAAACAACCGATACAGGGTGACGAGGGTCGAGGGTCACACCGCGTGGGCGAGGCTCGTCGAGCGGGTTGACCTCGAGGCCGGGGCTGCGGCCTTCTACGCTGCGTGGAGACAGGAGCTTGCCACCACGGGACTTGCGACCCCGCGACGCCTCGCTCAGGCGCCCGCCGGGCGGCTCGTGGCCATATACCACACCCATAGCGATGAGTCGTACATTCCCACGAGCGGGACTCCATTCGTGGCCCCGCACGGGGACGTTTACAACGTGGGAGCGGTCGTGAGAGCGGCGTTGCAGCGTTCGGTCGGGCTTCGTGTGATACAATCATGGACCTCGCACCTGCCCCACGATGGCGCAGCCTACGACCGTTCCCGGCGGACAGCCATGGCTCTTCTGCGCAGGAACCCCGATGCCCTGTTCGACCTTCACAGGGACGCTGCGCCCCTGGAAGCGTACGCAACGACTGTTGGTGGCAAACCCGGGGCGAAGGTCATGATCGTGCTGGGCAGGCAGAATCCGAACCTCAAGGCCAACGAGCAATTCGCGTTCGCGGTGAAAAGCTTTGCCGATAAGAACTTCCCCGGATTCGTGAGGGGCATCTTCTACGGGGACGCTACCTTCAATCAGGACCTGTCACCGCGCGCTCTGCTTTTCGAGATGGGTTCCCAGGAGAACAGCCAGGAAGCCGCCGAGCGGGTCATGGTGAACTTCATACTCTCGATCCCCGCTATCTTGTATGGAATCACGCCCCAGGGGCCGACTGCCGGAAGCGAGGCTGCGAGGCGCGCCGCTGGTGAACAGGGAGGGGCGCTGTCGGCCCTGGCTTGGATCGGTATCCTGGTGCTCCTAGGGGGCGCAGTCTTCCTGCTGCTCAACGAGGGGAGCATGGAGGGGGTGCGCAAGAGGATCCGGAGGTTTGCGAGCCTGGAGTTTGCAAGCGCCCTCGGGCTCAGGAGAAAGGGACGACCGGGACGGGGCGCCGCTAGCCGGGCGGACCAGGACGGAGAGCAACGTCCCGACGGCGACGAGCAGTGAGCCACAGGGAATGATGCACGTAAAGGTGAAAGGCAACATGTGGGAAGGCTTCCGCGCCCTTCGCAGGCGCCAGAGGGCAATCAAGCTTTCCTCGCGGTGGGCTTCGGAGGAGGGATTTTCATCTATACGCACTCCTCTGCTCAGGTAGACTATGAATGCGGGTGTCCGCATCCATGGTTCAGAGGAGGTATTCAGCCCATGGCAGGCATTATCGACTGGGTTGCAAAGAGGCTCAATAGAACTGACGTGGAGGTCGCGGCGGAGATCGCCCGCGGGAGCCGACCCGGCGCCGGTGACGAGGCTTCTAAGGAAGGCCGCCGCGCGTCGAGCCCTGAGCATGACGGGGGCGGTCGGCGTGAAGCTGCCCACGTGGAAGGCGCGGCTCCCGCCGACGTGGATGACGGAGTCTACGTGAGTCCCACTCCGATCACTGCGGGAGACTCCGTGTCTGTGAGGTACAGCGGGCTGCTAGCGAGATCCGGGGCCGCACAGGTTTACCTGCATATGGGCTACGGGATCGGCGCTTGGAAGTCGGTTACGGACGTGCCGATGGCCAGAACCGCTCCCGGGACCTTCGAGGCCCGCATAGACCTGCCTTTGGAGGAGACATCGCGGCTCCATTTCTGTTTCAGAGATGACGCGGGAAACTGGGATAACAACGGGGGACGCAACTGGAGCTACGAGATACACGACGGCGAGCTGCTCGTGTAGGGCGCCTGGCCTGTTGCACGCGTTGCGTCGCGCGAGGCGAGAGCGCCCACGCCCGGCTCGTCCCCTTCCCTTTTCATCCACAGGCTCCCTCTCCATGCCCGTGTCTTGCCCGCAAAGCCCGAGGGCTTGCGTTCTGCGCCTTGAAGAGCTGGTGCTCGTAAGGTATAATGCAAACCATGAGGGCTTGCGAGGGTGATTGAGAGGGATAGTCGCATGGATCGGGTAAGGGTTAGGTTCGCTCCGTCTCCCACAGGGCATCTACACGTCGGAGGGGCGCGTACGGTGCTCTTTAACTGGCTCTTCGCGCGGCATCACGGTGGCGCGTTCGTCCTGCGGATCGAGGACACCGACGTGGAAAGGTCCACGGAAGCTTCGGTAGATGCGATCATCGACAGCATAAGGTGGCTGGGCCTCGATTGGGACGAAGGCCCCATAGTCGGCGGCGCGTACGGCCCGTACTTCCAGTCGCAAAGGCTCGACATATACCGCGAGTACGCCGAGCGGCTTCTTTCGACGGGACATGCCTACCGGTGCTACTGCACCCCTGAGGAACTCGAGAAAGCCCGGGCCGCGGCGCTAGAGCGTGGCGAGTCTAGCGGATACTCCGGGCGCTGCAGACACCTGTCACCGGAGGAGCGCAGGGCCTTTGAGGCCGAGGGCCGCAAGCCCGTGATCCGGTTCAAAGTGGACGACGGTGAGACGGTGGTGAACGACCTCATCAGGGGCGAGGTCCGTTTCGAGAACAGGTTCATCGACGACTTCGTCATCCTGAGGTCGGACGGATATCCGATGTACAACTTCGCCGCGGTCGTGGACGACACCTTGATGCGGATCTCCCATATCATTCGGGGTGATGAGCATCTTCCAAATACTCCTAAGCAGATCATGATGTACCGTGCGCTCGGGTTCGAGGTACCCAAGTTCGCTCACGTCTCGATGATACTTGGGCCGGACAGGACGAAGCTCAGCAAGCGCCACGGCGCGACGTCCATCGAGCAGTACCGCGAGGATGGCTATCTTCCCGACGCCCTTGTGAACTATCTGGTCCTCCTAGGGTGGGCGTACGATTCCAGCCAGCAGATATTCAGCAGGGAAGAGCTCGTCGAGAAGTTCTCCTTGGAGAGGGTTTCAAAGAATCCCGCGGTGTTCGACCCGGATAAACTGCTCTGGATGAACGGGTATTACCTGCGTGCCACCGACGCGAGGACCCTCGCGCATCTGGCCGTGCAGCACCTCGCGCGGGCCGGGTTCGTGCCGAAGGCTCCTGACGATCGCGAAATGGCGCGTATCGAGAGGATCATGGGGCTCCTCAGGGAGAGGATGCGCACGGTGAAAGACGTTGTTACTGTGGGCGATTTCTTCTTCACGGAGCACGTCTCCTATGATCCGGGGGCTTTTGAGAAGTTTCTCGCTCGCGAGGACGCACCGGAGATCTTGGGCGAGGTCAAGCGAAGGCTGTGGGCCATCGGGGATGAGTTCACGGCAGAGCGCATCGAGGGGGTTCTACGAGGTTACGCCGCAGAGTTGGGCCGAAAGGCCGGCGATGTGATCCACCCGGTCCGGGTGGCCGTGACAGGCCGCGCGGCAAGCCCGGGGCTTTTCGAGGTCTTGGAGGTGCTGGGCAGGGAGGCGACGTGCTCACGGCTGGATGATGCCCTGTCCAGGCTTTCCGCGGGCAATTGACTAGGGACAGGCTAGGGCGCCTGGATCGGCGCTGGATCGGCGGCTCCGTGCGGCCTCGGCGCGGCCTCTCCAGTGGAGGCGAGGCTGCTGGAGGCGAGGGGCATGTGCGCGGACGCATCTCGCGGGCGTGCAGGAAACGCCGCTCGAGCCTGCGGGAGGGCTTGACGCGGATGCATAGGCTGTGTTACAATTCGCACGTGGGGGCACCACGGTCGGGCAGCGGCCGCGGGAGGCCTCTGATGCGATAAGCGAGAGCGAATGGCGCTGGGGAGTCGTCTAGTGGTAGGACGACAGACTCTGGATCTGTTTGCGGGGGTTCGAATCCTCCCTCCCCAGCCAAAATAAGTTTTCTAGAGTGTGTGGCCCCGTCGTCTAGCGGCCCAGGACACCGCCCTCTCAAGGCGGTGACACGGATTCGAATTCCGTCGGGGCCACCATTTTATGTACTGGTTTGCTGGACGCTGCTAGACGTCTTATTGTGATGGCTGCCGGTGATTGCACAAGGGATGTCAAAGCCCGGCCACTTGCCTGACGGGCCGGATTTCGTCGAAGCCCTCCGCTCGGGTGCCGTCCCCGAGCGCAAACCGGGAGCCCGGCGACTGCTCGCAACGGGGCAAAGACCGACGCACCCTCACTTGGGTGACTTCCTTTGCACGGGAGAAGGCTCAAGGTGCGGCGGCTCGGATACTCCGAGACTGCCAGTCAGCGCTTCCCTGCGCACATCTCGCTGCGTGGCTTTGCGTGCTTCGCCGCCTACGCGAGGAACGCCGCCACCACCCCTACCAGGAAGATTCCATCATACACGCCCGCCCCACCTATGCTGACGAGTTGAGCGCCGAGTGTGCGGATCTTGGATAGATTCAGGAGGTCGGCCCCAATGAGCGTCCCGATGGTGCCCCCTATGTACGCCACGGGCGCGGCATATTCGCCGGCCAGGAGCAGTGCAGCGCCCGCTGCCACGAGCGGCGGTATGAATGCGGGCAGGGCGATGCCCACGCCGGGCACGAGGCGGGCCATGGACTTAGCGGCCCATGCGACGATGGCGGTCGCAGCGAGCGCCGGTAGGACCGGGGTCCTTTGCAGGAGATAAAAGGCGAACACCGTGGGCACCACCGCTCCCCCGAAATTCACGGCTATGACCTGTTCGCGCACTTGGGGCGGGTAATAGAAGAGGAACGGGAAGAAGGGCCGCGATCGATCCTCGATAATGACACGCTTTCTGACGACGGGGATGTTGACGACGCTTCCGAGGAGCGAGAGCCCGAAAAGCAGGACTGCGCCTTCGGGCGACAACCCTAGCTTAGTGAAGGATATCGCTGCGACGTTGAAGTAAAACAGGAACACGAGCGCCGGCAATAGCAGGATGAAGAGCAGGACGAAAGGGAGCAAGCCAAACACCGGCACGTCCTCCATTCGGCCGCCGCTGGATTGCGCGGGCCCCTAGCCGCCCGTGGTGCCGGTGCGCGGCGAGCGCGTTGCGGGCGGACTGCGGCCGGGCGATGAACGGGCGGAAAGAGCCGCCGGCCGGCGCGGCGACGACCACCACTATTATAACCGATTCGTGTGCGATGATGGAGCCGACGAGACGCGATTTGCCGCGGACCCGCCCCACGCGGGAGGCGCGCCCGCAGCAAATCGCGGGGAATCCGGTCTGAGCGTGGCCCGGTGAGGCCAGGGGCTAGACTATCTCCACGCCCCAGTTGAGGCCGGAATTGTTGTCCCAGTGGTCTGCGCCGTCCTTGAAGCAGAAGTTGAAGGTCTTGTCCCCCTCCACAGTCACATCGGCTGACCAGGTAACGTCGTCCACCTTGGTCATGGGGGTGAAACGCGCGTTCTCCCAGTTGTCGCCGTATCCTGAGTAAAGATACACGGCATCGGCCCCGCACATGGAGAGGAGACCCTTGTACATGATTGTTCCTTTCTTCTTGCTGGCGAGTGGAATCGGGTCCACCGCCACCCTCCTGTCGATGAACAGATCTCGCATGGCTTTTCTCGGCATGTGCCACCATCACTCCTTACATGCATGGCTGTTGATGTCAGTATTATTATCTTGTCTTTGCCCGTCTTTATGTGCCTTCATGAGCGGCAGGAAAGCTCGCCCGCACAGGTTCGCCCGCTCCGTGCGGGCTCGCGCCAAGTTGCAGTTGCGCGCCAGGTTGCAGCTGCGCGCCCGCCGCCTCCCGGACAACCAGTGTCGAAAGAACCTGGCCGCGTGGAGGAGAACGGCGTATGGAGGAGAAATCACTACCCATACTACAGCTAGGACCCTGGCAACAGGTGGAAGTCAATGCAGTATGAATAGAAGAAGTTCGAGGTAGAGAGCAGAGGGCAGGCGACACCAAGCTGGGAGGGATCGTGAGTGGTTGTTGCAAGCGAAGACCTGCGCCGCGCCGCGCATACGGCGCTCGCTCAGTGCATGGGAGTGTCCGCGGGAGAAAGCGTGCTTGTCGTGACCGACGACAAGCTGAGGGAGATCGGGTATGCCCTATGGGAGGCGGCGCGCTCACTCGGCGCAGAAGCGATGCTCCTTGAGATCATACCAAGGGCGCGGAACGGTGAGGAACCGCCCGCTGCGGTCGCGCGCATCATGAAGTCGGTGGACGTGGTGCTCGCGCCTACGAGCAAATCTCTCTCGCATACCGCCGCGAGGCGGGAGGCGTGCGCGGCGGGGGCGCGCATCGCTACGTTGCCGGGCATAACACGAGACGCCATGATCCGCACCCTGTCGGCGGACTACGCCCGCATCGCCGAGTTGAGCAAGAGGGTCGCGGATATCTTGACGTCGGGCACGACCGCTCGGGTGGTGAGCCCCTCAGGCACCGACATCACCATGTCCCTTGAAGGACGCACAGGTCACCCCGACACCGGGATATACCGTCTCCCGGGCGATTTTGGAAACCTGCCGGCCGGCGAGGCATACATAGCACCAGTGGAGGGCACGGCGACCGGGGTGATCGTCGTGGACGGCGCGATGGCTGGCGCAGGCGTGCTCGAGGACCATATCAGGATGAAGGTGGAGGAGGGGTATGTGACGGAGATCTCTGGGGGAGAAGCCGCGAGGGCGCTTGAGCAGGCCATAGCTCAGCTGGGGAGACCTGCCAGGAATATCGCGGAGCTGGGAGTGGGGACCAACGATCGCGCGGTGATCACCGGGAAGGTGCTCGAGGATGAAAAGGTGCTCGGGACCGTGCATATTGCGATCGGTAACAACGTGAGCTTCGGGGGCACGGTCGACGTCCCGAGCCATCTGGACGGCATAATCCTCAAGCCCACGCTCGTGGTAGACGGGGTGACGGTGATCGAAGAGGGCACGCTGCGAGTGTGATGGGAGGGGTAACGATGGAACTCGACGAGTATCGGCGGCGAGCGGAGGGCTTTCTTCGCGAGCTGAACGAGGAGTTCTACCGGAATGGTGCTGGGCTGAAGGCCTCGTTGGACACGGCGCCGATATATGAGAGGAACAGCGACCTGTTCACCAGGGCCGAGGTGGAGCGTGCCCTCAGAGATCTGCGAGACGCGGCGGCGTCCCGCTCTGCCGCGCCCCAAGAGCGCTCGGTTGGGGGCAACGGTGGTCTGGCATCGTTCGAGGTAGAGTCGGACACCGCGAGGAGCGTCAGATATCTCGCGGAGTTTGCGTGCCATGGGTACCTTGACATGGCCACGAGAGAGCTGACGGACGCCATCGTGTCCGCGGAGACGCGGGCGGTCGTGGAGTTCGAGGGGAGGACGATCCCATTTCGCATGTCTCAGGTGCTGCTCGCCAACGAACCCAACGAGCGGGCACGGGCCGCGCTCGAGGCCGCGCGGCAGCAGGTCACCGAGGCGATAAACCCCAAGCGTGAAGAGCGAATGGAGACGCTTCACTCGCTCGTGCGCGACCTCGGGTTCTCCGACTACAAGTCGTTCTGCGCCGACCTTGGGGGCATGGACCTGGAAGGGCTCGCCGCCATGATGGAAGCCTTTCTCGATGAGACGGACGCCGTGTACACGCGTGCGATGGAAAAGGCCACCTCTGCGATCCTCGGAATGCGTCTCAAGGATGTGAGGCGCCACGACCTTGCCTTTCTTTTCCGTGGGGCACGCTTCGACGACATGTTCCGCGGAGACAGGGTCGTGGCCACCCTCGAATCAACCGTCGCGGCCATGGGGCTGCCGCACGACGAGTACCCCAACATACACATAGATGCTGAACCGCGGGACAGCAAGTCCCCGCGCGCGTTCTCGGTGCCTCTTGACGTGCCCGCGCGAGTCGTGCTGGTCATAATGCCTCATGGCGGCCATGACGACTACCACAGCATCCTTCACGAGGCTGGCCACGCGTGGCACTACGGGAGCGTCCGCCGAGACCTCGACTTCGAATACAAGTGGCTCGGGGACAACTCGGTCACGGAGGCGTATGCATTCTTGTTCGAGTATCTTGCCTGCAACGAGCGGTGGCTCGCGGAACACACGACGGGCGCCTTCATCGACGAGTACCGCGCGCACGCCATGCTCCACAAGGCGTACATGTTGAGGCGATACGCCGCGAAGCTTCTGTATGAGCTTCGCCTGCATGGTGGGGGGTCGCTATCAGAGATGCCCGGCGAGTACGCGAGCATTCTGACGGACGCACTGAAAGTTCAATATCCCGAGACCGACTACCTCGCTGATGTCGACGACGGGTTCTACGTGGCCCGATACTTGAAGGCTTGGATGTTCGAGGCTCACTTGAGGGACTTCCTCACGAGACGCTTCGGCGAGCGTTGGTACGCCTACGCCGAAACTGGGGCCGCGCTGCGCGAGCTGTTCTCCGAGGGACAGCGTCTCCCGGTCGAAGAGCTCGCCGCGAGGCTTGGCACAGGTCCGGTGGACCCGTCCCCGCTTGTCCAGGAGATCCTTGATAAGTTGGAGGCGTGATGCGCAAACTTTAAGATGGGACGGTGATACTCGTGACATCGAAGTCGCCTTCAAGAGATCCGCGCCTTTCAAGAAGGAACCCAGGGAAGAGGACCAGGAGGACGTTGGACGTCGACGAGAAGGACTTCCTCGACATGCTCATGACCGAGGTCAACGAGGACGAGGCGTCGGAGGTCCTTGGGAAAGCCCCGGAAGAGAACCTGTGGACGAACCCCGAGGATGAACCAGAGGAAGACCGGCCCGAGTGAGGCCGGTCGCCTTGCCAAGTGGGCGCGTCTGTGTCCGCGTTGTTGCCAGCAAGTGCTGGGTTGCCGGTGCTTGCACGACGGGCCGTGGAGAACTCGGCAGGCTTGCGCGCCGAATTCGAACGAGGCGCGCCGTCCCCAGCGGGCAAGGCCGATAGCCTTGGGCAGGACCGCCCCGCCGAAAAGTAGCGCGAACTCTTGGCGACATACTTACGAGTCCCGGGGCATATTGATAACAGCGGGCGGCTGCGTCGCTACGTGTCGCTCCTTGGGGGCTGAATGCAGTGGAGGTCATTACCCCTGGCCCGCTGGACGAGAGGGTGGCGGATCTGCTTGGCAGGCGAGGCGTGACGGCGGTTGTTGCCACGGTGGACGAGTGGGGCGACCCGTGGACGACCCCGGTCAATACCATAACGTCGGTTTCTGGGACCATCATAAGGATGGCTTTGGAACGTCGCAGCATGGCCTTGGCCAACATCCAGCGGCGCGGGCAGGTGATGATAGCGGTCCTTGACGAAGGAAACATAGCCGTGGGCATCAGGGGACGGGCGGCGGTCGTCAGGCCGTCGATGGTGTCAAATCCGCTCATGGCCATGGTGGAGGTGCATGTGGACGGGTTCAAGGACGACTCGTGGCCCGACTTCGTCGTATGCCAGGGGATACGTACGCGTCCCAGGCACGAGAGCATCACCTTTTCTTTCAGAAACGTGTTTGCGGAGCTGAAAGCCCCGCTACCATCCGAATGAGGCCGGCGGGCCCACCTTATGCCACCTTTTCCCAAGGCACGACCCCCAGGGTCTCCCGACGGGGAGGAACTTGCTCCGGAAACGAGAACTGATATAATGTGTAGTACCTGATGGCGGGTATAAGCCCGCCATCGGCGTCTACTGCCGGATGGGCTCTCCCTCATCGTATTGCGCGGGCGCGGCATGCGACGCCCGTGGGTGAGGGGCCGAAAGGGGAGGAGCATATGGGCGAGTTTGCCCACCTGCACTTGCACACTCAGTACTCGCTCCTCGATGGGGCGTGCAAGCTGCCCGACCTCATGACAAGGGCCCGCGAGGTGGGTGTGAAGGCCCTTGCCATGACGGACCACGGGGTCCTCTACGGGGCCATAGAGTTCTACAAGGCTGCCGAAAAGCACGGCATAAAGCCTATCATCGGCTGCGAGTTGTACGTTGCGAAGAGGAGCCGGCACGATCGTACCCCTCATGTGGACGACGACCAGCATCACTTGGTGGTCCTGGCAAAGGACGACACGGGTTACAGGAACGTTGTGAAGCTCTCGAGCATTGGGTTCGTCGACGGGTTCTACTATAAGCCTAGGGTCGACCTGGAAGCGCTCGATCGCCACCGCGACGGGATAATCGTCCTCTCGGCCTGTCTCGCGGGCGAGATCCCGTCCCTTATCCTGCAGGGAAACCGCGAGGGCGCCAAGCGCAAGGCCGCGGAGTACAAAGAAATGTTCGGGCCCGATAACTTCTACCTGGAGCTCCAGAGCAACGGCATCCGCGAGCAGGACCAAGTGAACGCCGCGCTCATGGAGATCTCTCGCGAGCTTGGCATCCCTCTTGTAGCGACCAACGATGTCCACTACGTGAGGCGCGAGGACGCCCGAGTGCACGATGTCCTCTTGTGCATCCAAACGGGGAAGACCATCGATGACAAAGACCGCCTGCGCTTTCCCACAGACGAGTTCTTCCTCAAGTCCCCGGAGGAGATGGAAGCCGCATTCAAAGACGTGCCGGAAGCGCTGGAGAATGCTCTTGCCATCGCTGAGCGGTGCAATTTCAAGTTCGAATTCGGCAGGTCCGCGGTGCCCGCATTCGAGGTCCCGGAGGGGTACACGGAAGAGACGTATCTTAGGCACCTCTGCTTGGAGGGTCTGAAAAGAAGGTACGGCGAGGCAGCGGGGGATCTTGTAGCAAGGTTGAACTACGAGCTTGACGTAATAGTCAAGATGGGCTATGCTGGCTACTTCCTCATAGTGTGGGACTTCATAAGGTTCGCGAGGGAAAGGGGCATCTACGTGGGGCCCGGCCGCGGGTCCGCGCCCGGCAGCCTCGTCTCTTACGCGCTTGGGATCACCGACATCGACCCGATCAAGTACGGCTTGATCTTTGAGAGATTCCTCAACCCGGAGCGCGTGACCATGCCCGATATCGACGTGGACTTCTGTTTCGAACGGCGTGGCGAGGTCATCGACTACGTAACGAGGAAGTACGGATCCGACAGGGTCGCCCAGATCATCACTTTCGGCACCATGGCCGCGAGGGCGGCCATACGCGATGTTGGGCGCGTGCTCAACTTCCCGTACAACGAAGTGGACAGGATAGCCAAGCTGGTTCCGACAGAGCCCGGGACGACTATTGAGAAGGCCCTCGCATCGTCCCCCGAGCTCAAAGCCGCCTATGACCAGGACGAGAAGGTAAGGAACCTCATAGACATGGCGCGCGCCGTGGAAGGGATGCCGAGGCACGCCTCGGTCCACGCGGCAGGCGTGGTGATCTCGAAGGACCCGCTGGTGGAGCACGTTCCTCTGTACCGGACCAATGATGATGCCATCACCACGCAGTTCGCCATGGAGGACCTTGAGCAGATCGGCGTCCTCAAGATGGACTTCCTCGGGCTGCGCACGCTCACGGTCATCGGCAAGGCCATTGAAATCATCCGCCGCACGCGTGGCGAGGATATTGACATAAGCAAGATTCCCCTCGACGATCCCGCCGTATACGAGGCGCTCAGACAGGGCGACTCGCTCGGCGTGTTTCAGCTCGAGAGCAGCCTCTTCCAAGGGCTTCTCCGCGAGGTCCGGCCGACGTGCTTCGAGGACATCATCGCCATTCTGGCGCTCGGTCGCCCCGGGCCGATGGGGCGCATCCAGGACTTCGCCCAGCAAAAACACGGCGAGAAGCCTGTCGAGTATCCTCACCCCGACCTGGAGCCGGTCTTGAAAGAGACCTACGGAAACATGCTCTACCAAGAGCAGGTCATGATGGTTGCGAGCACCTTGGCCGGTTTCACTCTCGGGGAAGCGGACATCCTGCGGCGGGCCATGGGCAAGAAGAAGCCCGAGGTCCTCGCGGCGCAGCGAGAGAAGTTCATGGAGGGCGCAAGAAAGCGCGGCGTCGACGACGAGACCGCGGCGCAGGTGTTCGACCTCATGGAGTTCTTCTCCGGGTACGGCTTCAACAAGAGCCACAGCGCGGCTTACGCCATGATTTCATACCGGACGGCATGGCTCAAGGTCCACTATCCGGTGGAGTTCATGACAGCTCTCCTCACGAGCGTGACCGGCGCTTCCGACAAGGTCGCGTTCTATGTTGACGCATGCCGCCAGAAAGGCATAGAGGTCTTGCCGCCTGACATCAACGAGAGCCTTGAGGACTTCACGGCAGTCGGGGGAAGGATTCGATTCGGCCTCGCCGCTGTGAAGAACGTTGGAAGAGGAGCGGTGCAGGCGATCATCGAGGCACGGGCGGCCGGCGGCAGGTTCAGGTCCCTTGCGGATTTCTGCGACAGGGTGGACCTCAGAGAGGTCAACAAGAAGGCCCTGGAGAGCCTCATACGCTGCGGCGCCTTCGATTCCACCGGCGCGAAGAGGGCGGCGCTCCTCATGGTGCTCGACAGCACCTACGACGCGGCGTCCGCCGGGCGCAGGGAGCGGGAAAAGGGGCAGGCCTCGTTCTTCGATCTGTTCGATGAGAAGGGCGAGTTCGCTTCCAGCGAAGTCCCGCTTCCGTCCGTGGCGGAGTTCAGCGAGAGGGAGAGGCTCTCCATGGAGAAGGAGCTTCTCGGGCTGTACGTGTCGGGGCACCCGCTGCAGGGAGTCGCTCCGAAGCTGCGGGAACACGTGAGCGCCCAGGTGGCGACGCTTGCCGACCACCCGGACGGCGACGAGGTGTCCGTCGGTGGGATCATCACGGCGTTCCGAAAGATCGTCACGAAGAACACTGGCCAGCCCATGGCCTTCTTCACTCTGGAGGACCTGACGGGCTCGGTCGAGGTGGTCGTGTTCCCGCGCGTTTACGAGGAGTGCTTCAAGTTCATAGCGGAGGATGCCATCGTGCTGGTGCAGGGTAGGCTCGACGTGAAGGAAGAGGGGCCGAAACTCCTCGCCAACACAGTATTGCCGTTTTCCCCTGACGCCGTGGTGATTCCGGTGGACGGTGAGGCGACCACCAAGGCCAAGCTCGAGCGGCTGAAGAAGAAACTCGAGGGCGCTGGCGGGAACGGCACAATCCCTGTCTTTCTCCGAGTGACCACGCCTGTCGGGGTAGCGGTGGTGTCGACTTCTCCGCACACGTGGGTATCTGCGGAAACAAGGGAGAGCCTGAGCGCGCTCATTGCCGGGGGCGAGCGCCGAGACGAGGTGAGGCAAGCGCTCGGGACCGGTAGGTGAGGAGGCGCTGGGGCGGACTCGAAATCGGTTCGGCGAAGGCATCTCAGGCAGTGGACATGGTAGCGCACCGAGGAAGGGCGGACACGCCCGGTGGGAAGGGGAGAAGCATTGTGAAGGATTTGGTGGTGGATATGCTCGCATCCCGAGGAGTGCGGCTGGAGCAGATCGCCCGGATCGTGGTTGAGCTTCAAAGACCCTATCGACCGGATCTGACCGTGGACGAGTGCTTGAGAAGTGTCGAGAAGGTCCTCGAGAAAAGGGAGGTTCAGCACGCCGTGCTCACGGGGATCGCCCTTGACATGCTTGCCGAGAGCGACGCACTGCCGGAGCCACTCCTATCGCTTGTCAAAACGGATGACCCTTTATACGGGGTCGACGAGATCCTGGCTCTCAGCATAACGAACATATACGGCACGGTGGGGCTCACGAATTTCGGGTACGTGGACAAAAGGAAAATGGGGGTGCTTCGCGGGCTCAACGCACAAGCGGGCAGGTCCGGCTCGAGAGTCAACACCTTTCTCGATGACCTGGTCGCAGGAATAGCCGGCGCGGCGGCCGCGCGCATTGCGCACCGGGGCGAAGCCGCGGGTTGAGCAGTGTGGCCTCGGGCGGCTTGGCCGCTAAGCAGATCCTGAATTGCGCGGTGCCGTGGTGCTGCGGTGCCGTGTGGGGGTCCGTTCGCCTGACGGGCTTGCGGCCAAGAAGGATATTCGAGGGCGGGCTAGAAAAGAGCATAAACGTGGGTGGACATACTACATCCGGCGTCTTCCTGTCTTGCAGAGGAGGAAACAGCGAATGTGGACTGTCGTGTACATCGCCGCAAACAAGGCAATGGCAGAGATGATGAAGGAGATGCTCGAAAAAGAGGGGATGCTTGTGATGTTGCGCCCGGTGGGCGTGCCCCACATGGGCAACTCAGCGAATGTCGAGGTGCTCGTGCCGGAATCCGAGGCTGAGGACGCGCAGGAGCTTCTAACTGCAGCGTTCGGAAGGTAGGTACGTATGCCTGCTTTTAAGGACCTTTTCAAGGGCAAACAGAAGTACGTAACCGTAAAGGCCGTGAGCGTGCAGGAGGAACGGGCCGAAGGGTTGTGGACCAAATGTACGCAGTGCGGCGAGCTCACGTACACAAGGGAGCTCGCCCACAACCTCCTCGTATGCCACAAGTGCGGTTTTCACTTCAAGCTCACCGCGGCCCAAAGGCTGTCGATCACTCTGGATGAGGGGAGTTTCACGGAGTTCGACTCAAACCTCGTCTCCGCCGATCCCATCGAGTTCCCGGGGTACGCCGCCAAGCTGGAAAGAACGAGGCAGGCCACCGGGCTCGAGGAAGCCGTGATCACGGGGCAGGGAACCATAAACGGCTACCCGGTCATGATAGGAGTCATGGATTTCTCCTTCATCGGCGCGAGCATGGGCTCGGTCGTTGGAGAGAAGGTGACCCGCCTCTTCGAGCGGGCCACGCGGCAGCGTGTTCCCGTGGTGATGTTCTGCGCTTCCGGGGGTGCCCGGATGCAGGAGGGCGTGTTGTCCTTGATGCAGATGGCCAAGACGAGCGCGGCGTGCGCGCGGCTGTCGGAGGCAGGGGTCTTGTATATCTCAGTACTCACGAATCCGACCACTGCTGGCGTCCTGGCGAGCTTCGCTTCGCTCGGCGACATCATCATCGCGGAGCCGGGCGCTCTCGTAGGCTTTACGGGCCAGAGGGTGATCGAGGAGACCATCAGACAGAAGCTGCCGCCCGGCTTCCAGAGCGCCGAATTCGTGATGGAACACGGCATGATAGACATGATAGTCGAGCGACGCGACATGAAGAAGACCCTTGCCTCTTTGCTCGCGCTCCACGAAAGGAGGCACGAGGTGGGATGATCAACCCCACGTTGGACTTCGAAAGGCCCCTGGTGGAGCTGGAGAAGAGAATCGAGGAGCTCCGGAATTTCAGTCGCGAGAAGGAGATCGACCTGTCCGAGGAGATAGCTACCCTGGAGAAAAGGGCCGAGATGCTTCGGCGCGAGATATTCGATAACCTCACGCCCTGGCAGCGCGTGCAGATAGCGCGTCACCCGAGGCGTCCCACGACGCTGGACTACATAAACCTCATCTTCGACGAGTTCATC
Source organism: Bacillota bacterium (assembly GCA_012842395.1). Lineage (NCBI taxonomy): Bacteria > Bacillati > Bacillota > Bacillota bacterium. The sequence continues at coordinate 33,115 of DUSX01000017.1, read as the reverse complement.
GAGCTGCACGGCGACCGCGCCTTTCGCGACGACGGAGCGGTCGTGGGCGGGATCGCGAGCCTGGCCGGTCGTCCCGTCACGGTGGTCGGAACGCAGAAGGGTCGCGATACCAAGGAGAACCTCGCGCGAAACTTCGGAATGCCTCACCCGGAGGGATATCGCAAGGCGCTGCGGCTGATTAGACAGGCTGAGAAATTCCGCAGGCCTGTCGTGTCCTTCGTAGATGTGGTCGGCGCCTACCCGGGTGTTGAGGCCGAGGAACGCGGGCAAGGCCAGATCATCGCCCGTAACCTGGAGGAGATCTCGAGGCTTGCCACGTGCATCGTGGTGGTCATAACCGGTGAGGGAGGGAGCGGCGGTGCCCTCGCCATAGGGGTCGGCGACAGGCTCCTCATGCTCGAGAACGCGTATTTCTCCGTCATCTCGCCGGAGGGGTGCGCCGCGATCCTGTGGAAAGACGGGTCGAAGGCGCAGGAGGCTGCCGACGTGCTGAAACTCACCGCTCCGGACATGAAGAGGCTCGGGATCGTCGATGAGGTGCTCCCTGAGCCCTTGGGCGCCGCTCACAAAGACCGGGACGCGATGGCGCGCATTATCAAGGACGCTCTCATAAGAAGCATAGATGAGCTCGCCGGAATCCCGCCTCGCAGGCTGATCGAGAGGCGTTATGCCAGGCTTCGCAGGATAGGCGAGTTCATGATTCGCGAGGCCGCGCAGGAAGGGTTCCCCGAGACTGCCTTGGCAAGCGGGGGCGGCTCGGTTCAGGCGGCGGCCGGGCCCGGAGGCCCGAAGGGAGAGGCCAGATCTTGAAACGAATAGGGATTCTCACGAGCGGGGGCGATGCCCCGGGCATGAATGCGGCGATCAGGGCCGCGACCAGGTGCGCGCTGTACAACGGGATGTCAGTAGTCGGAGTGAACCGAGGGTATCAGGGACTTATCGAAGGCGACATGTTCGACATGACCTCCCGCAGCGTAGGAGACATCATCCAACGCGCGGGGACCATGTTGCGGTCCGCGCGGTCTGACGAGTTCATGACCGATGCTGGGCGCAGGAAGGCCCTGGACCAAATGTCGAGACACGGGATAGAAGGCCTGGTGGTCATCGGCGGTGACGGCACGTTTCGCGGTGCTCGCGCGCTCGTGGACATGGGCACGCCCGTGGTCGGAATCCCCGCGACCATCGACAACGACATCTCGCTCACCGATTACACCCTCGGGTTCGACACGGCCGTCAACACAGCCGTCGACGCGATCACGAAGATACGGGATACTGCAAGCTCGCACGGCCGCAGCAACGTGATAGAGGTCATGGGGCGGGACACCGGTCACCTCGCGCTTGCCGCCGGGTTGGCCGGCGGGGCGGAGTACATCTTGATCCCCGAGGTGCCTTACGACCTTGACGCGATATGTGAGGGCGTCAAGGCAGGTTATAGGCGCGGCAAGACCCACAGCATAATCGTGGTGGCCGAGGGCGTGGGCGGATATCATTCTCCCGACGAGCCCCACCATGAGAGCATAGGGTTCAAGATAGGCGAGGCTGTGCAGGAGCGGACCGGCCTTGAGACAAGGGTTACTGTGCTCGGGTACATACAGAGGGGTGGTACGCCCACGGCCCGCGACAGGTTGCTTGCGACGATGTTCGGATGCAAAGCGGTTGAGTTGCTGAAGGATGGTCAAGCCGCTAAGGTTGTTGGGGTGGTGGGCGACGAGATCCGGGTTTTCGACGTCGACGAGGTCACGGCAACGCGCAAGAAGGTTGATCTGAGCCTTTACAATGTGGCTGTGATGCTTTCGAAGGTGTGAACCCGGGCCTCTGCCTCTCCGGTGGTTGCCTCTCCGGTGGTCGGGTGCCCCCGCCCCGGCAGCATGCCCGGCCTTGCACCCGGCTGCGTGCCCTGCCACGCACCTGGTGCTGGTGCGCACCAGATGTGGCCTGGGGCCCGCGCGCCCCGGCCCCCTGCTCGCAACAACGGACCGGCGCCTCCCGGTGCGGGCTTGCGGGAGGGGCCAGTGCTTGCGGGACGGGCCAGCAGGGGAAACGCCCTCTCGACACGGTATTTTGACAGCGGCATCGGTGTGAAGCCCTTCCCTTAAGGAAGGGTTTCGGTGTATCAGGGAGAAACAAGAAGGGACTGGCATACGGCGCGTCCCTATGAGGAAGGTGAGGAAGGGGGTATGCACGTGCGCAGGACGAAGATCGTGTGCACGCTCGGGCCCGCCACGGACGAGCCCGGCGTCCTAGAGGCTCTTGTGAGGGCGGGCATGGACGTCGCCAGGATCAACGCGTCCCATGGTACGTATGAAGAACACGCGTCCCGCATAAAGCGTGTGAGGGATGCGGCCAGGGAATGCGGAAAGCATGTGGGGATCATGTTCGACCTTGCTGGTCCCAAGATCCGCACAGGTCCTATAAAAGGGGGCAAGGTCGAGCTTAAAGAAGGCTCGTTCGTCTCCCTGGTGCCCGGGGACGAGGAGGGGGACGCGACAAGGGTGTTCGTGAATTACCCCGAGCTTCTCGAGAGCGTGTCCCCAGGCGGCAAGATCCTTCTCAGCGACGGCCTGATCGAGCTTGAGGTGGATCATGTGGGCGATGGCGAGGTCGTGTGCCTGGTCAAGACCTCCGGCGAACTCGCGTCGCGCAAGGGCGTGAGCCTGCCCGGTGCGAAGGTGAGGTTCAGGGCGGCAACGCGCAAGGACGTCTCCGACATTCAGTTCGCCTCGGCTCAAGAGGTCGATTTCGTAGCGTGCTCTTTCGTGCAAACCGCGGAGGACGTGGTCCGGGTCCGGGCTCTCCTGGACGCGGCGGGGTCTGACAGTCACATAATCGCGAAGATCGAATCCAGCGAAGGGATAGAGAACATCGACTCGATAATGAGGGTTGCAGACGGCGTCATGGTGGCCAGGGGTGATTTGGGCGTGGAGACGCCCCCGGAGCGGGTGCCTCTCGTTCAGAAGGTGATAATACAAAAGTGCAACGCCGCAGGCAAGCCGGTGATCACCGCCACGGAGATGCTGGAGTCCATGATCGAGAATCCTAGGCCGACGAGGGCCGAAGTGACTGACGTGGCGTGCGCGATCTTCGATGGCACCGACGCGGTGATGCTGTCCGCTGAGACTGCTGTCGGCAAGTACCCTGTCGAGGCCGTGTCCATGATGTCGCGGATCGCGGAGAGCACGGAAAGCGGCCTCCCGTACGAGGACATCCTGCGGGCCAAGGGTGTCGCGCCCTCGAGGAGCGTCGCGGACGCGATCAGTCATGCCACGTGTCAAACCGCGCATGACCTTGGTGTCAAAGCGATACTCACCTCGACCGAGTCTGGCGCGACTGCGCGTATGGTATCGAAATACCGCCCCCGAGCCCCGATAATCGCTGCCACACCCAACCCGAGGGTCGCCGCGAAGCTGAGCCTCGTCTGGGGGGTGCTTCCCACTCTCGTGCGCAAGGCGGCCAATATCGACGACGTCCTCGATGTGGCCATCGAGGCGGCGGTGTCGCTAGGCATGGTGAGCCGGGGGGATCTCGTGATCATCACAGCGGGGGTAAGAGCAGGCGTTCCCGGGACGACGAACATGCTCAAAGCCCACAGGGTTTGACAGCGTGCCAGGGTTCGTGTTGCGGCGGACGGCGGGTCATTGCCGGAGCAGGTGAGGTTGAGGCCCTTCGGGCGCCGGACCGGGCGGAACGGGGGCGTGCCTGAGGGCCCGCAGCTCGCGGCCTTGGCGGCGAGGGCGCGCGAAAGTTGGTCCGTTATGAAGAAGGAATACGAGGGCGACTGGAGAATAGAAAAGGTTGGCGGGCGAATCCTATACCGTGACGACCTTTGATGACGCGTGGCGAGAGGTAGGAGCCGACGCGTTTTTCCGGGGGCGCAGGCGACCCGGCGGGACCGTTGATGTCCCGGGCCCTCAGGATCGCGACGAGGGTTTCCGTCAAGCGTGCCCGGGAAGGCCCGAACGGTGCAAGACAGAAGGAGGAATGTGCATATGCCGCTGGTGACAACGAAGGAAATGCTCAAGAAAGCCCAGGCCGAGCGCTACGCGGTTGGCGCTTTCAACGCCAATAACCTCGAGTACGTTCAGGCCATCATCGAGGCTGCGGAGGAAGAGAAAGCTCCGGTAATCCTCCAGGCGAGCCAGGGAGCGATCAAGTACGCCGGGCTCAAGATGGTCGTGGCCATGGTAAAGGCTGCGGCTGAAGAGGCGAGTGTGCCAGTGGCGCTCCACCTGGACCACGGCACTGACTACAAGCAAAACGTGAAATGCCTCGCTGCCGGGTTCACCTCCCTGATGTTCGACGGCTCGTCTCTCCCCTTTGAGGAGAATGTCGCCATAACCAAGAAGATCGTGGAAATGGCGCATGCGGCGGGCATCCCTGTTGAGGCTGAGCTGGGCAAGGTGGCCACTGCGGGCCACGTGACCGAGGAAGAAATCAAGGCCCTTATGACCGACCCCGAAGAGGCGAAGAGGTTCGTCGAGGAGACGGAGGTCGACTCGCTCGCCGTGGCCGTTGGGAGCGTACACAAGATGACGACCCAAGCTGCCAAGCTTGACGTGGAAAGGATAGCGCGGATCAGGGAGCTCACGGGCGTGCCGCTCGTGCTTCACGGCGCGTCCGGTGTGACTGACGAAGGTTACAAGATGGGCATCGCGGCAGGAATATGCAAGATCAACATAGCGACCGAGCTCAACAAGGCGTTCACGCGCGGCATACGCGAGGCGCTCCAGAAGAATCCCGACGAGATCGACCCGAGGCGCATAGCCGGAGTGGGCCGCGACTATATGAAGGAAGCCGTGAAGGCGAAGATGCGCCTTTTCGGGTGCTCGGGAAAGGCCTGAGTGGCGTGGGAAAACACCGGATCTCTTGGAGCTTGGGGTTTGCGGAGGAGGGTGCTTGAAATGCCTGAGATCAAGAAAATCGGGGTTTTGACTGGTGGAGGCGACTCCTCAGGGCTCAACGCGGCGATCAGGGGCGTTGTGATGAGGGCGGCCGATTACGGCTATGAGGTCCTGGGGATCCATGACGGCTGGGCTGGGCTCATAAACGCTGACGCGGCGCCTCTCGGCATTGATGACGTCAGGGAGATCCTCTCTCATGGGGGAACGGTTTTGGGCACATCCCGGACCAACCCGTTCAAAAAGGAAGAAGACGTCGTAAAATGTATCGAGAACGTAAAGAAGCTGGGGCTCGATGCGGTAGTCGCCATCGGGGGCGACGATACGCTGGGCGTTGCGAATAAGCTCACCGGGCGCGGGGTGCCGTGCGTCGGAGTGCCGAAGACCATGGACAACGACGTATCGGGCACAGATTACTGCATCGGCTTTGACACCGCTGTGACAGTGGCTGTGGACGCCGTCGAGAGACTGCGCGATACGGCGCGGTCGCACAGGCGGATCATGGTGCTTGAAGTGATGGGCAGGGACGCCGGGTGGGTCGCGTTGGTCACCGCAATGGCCGGCGGAGCTGACTGGGTGCTCATTCCCGAGGTCGAGCCGGACCTGGACGCCATGTGCAACCACCTGCGTAACCTTCGCGCGTCCGGCAAGAAGTACGGGGTCGTCGTGGTCTCAGAAGGCGTGAAGCTTCCCGGTGTTTCGGAGGAGCCTACCGGCGATGTCGACGCGTTCGGCCACGTTAGGCTCGGTCTGCGCGGCGTCGGGCACGCCGTGGGCAACGAGATCGAGAAGCGGACCGGCATCCAAACCAGGGTCGCGGTGATCGGCCACATTCAGCGTGGTGGGTCGCCCACTGTGAACGACAGGTTCTACGCAACGAGGTTGGGCATGGCAGCCGTTGACCTCGTCAGTCGTGGGGAGTTCGGCAAGATGCCTGCGTTTGCTGGTGGCGAGATCAGGGTGGTTGACCTCGCGACCGCTGTCGGCAAGACCAAGTCGGTGCCGGAGTCCCTTTATAAAGAAGCGATGGCTCTATTCAAGTAGAGACCTCTTTCTGCTAGAGACCTCTCTTCTGCCGGGGACTTGTCTTGCAGCTGAGACCTCTCTTCCATCGGCAGGCTGGAGCAGCGAGACGGCGCGGAGGGGCTGGGCGAGGCAGGGGGTCATGGCGTGTCACGCGTTATGTCGCGGAGAGACCTGAAACCCCGGCGCACGCTCATCGCAATCGCTGCGCAGGAGATTCGAGGATGAGGTCCATGGGCCTTGATGGCATGATCACCGCCTGGGTTCCGTCTGTTGCGTTCCTGGGCGGTGGTTTTTTCTTGATGGCTGTGGGCGTACCCATCTCTTCGCTCGCGATGTTCAGCTTCGCGGCTGCGGCGATGCGTGCCGAGCGCTGGCCGTGGGCCTACACCGCCCTCTTGGTGGGGTTCTTCACTGCAGCCGGGCACGTTAGCTCGTACGCGGTGTTTCGCGCTGCCGGCCGTCATCTCATGGACACGCTTGCCCGTCGTCTCCCTTCGCTGTCGCGCGTGCTCGCGTACCTGAAGGCATCCGCGAGCCGCGGGCGGCCACGCGCCGTGCTCGGGCTCTTCGCGCTCCGCTGGGTAGGTGTGGGATACAGCCAGGTATTCTGGGTCCTCGGAGCCCTCGGCGATGACGGCGAGCGCACGTTGCGCGCGCTTGTTGTCACCGATGTCATCTGGGCTGCAACATGGTCGTGGGCGCTTGCGAGGATCGTTGCCGATGTGCCGAAGCTTGGGCAATACATGGCCTTGGCGGGGTGGGTCCTCCTTGGCGTCGGCGTGCTGGCCGTGAGTGTGCGCGAGGCGGTCCGTTGGCTTGGGCGGCGCTCGGGTCGGCGGAGGCGGTAGGGCAATGTGAGCGATCGACGGGGGTCACGCGGAGCGGTGGATGTCCGCGAGCGCCTTTTCGTACGCCTCGAGATCTCTGGAGCTGAAGAGCACGAACCGAACTTCGTCAAGGGCCCGTCCCATTGGGCTCACTAGGAAATCCTTCACAGCACGCAATGCGACGCGGGCGGCCCGCTCAACCGGAAACCCGTAAGCCCCCGTGCTGATCGAGGGAAACGCCACCGTTCGAAGGCCGTGCTCCGTGGCGAGCTTGAGGCTGCTGCGGTAGGCGCTTGCGAGAGTCTCCTCCTCACCGTGGGTGCCGCCGTGCCAAACCGGTCCTACGGTGTGGATGACGTATTTCGCCTTGAGTCGACCCCCAGCGGTGATCACCGCCTGCCCCGCAGGAAGGCGTCCCCTTTCCTTGCGTATCCGTGCGCACTCCTCATAGATCACTGGCCCGCCTGCCCTGTGGATGGCACCGTCCACGCCCCCGCCTCCAGCGAGCTCCGAGTTTGCCGCGTTCACTATGGCGTCTGTCTCCTGTTGGGTTATGTCGCCTTGGACGAGCCTCAGCAAGGTTCTACCTATCGTCACATCCATGCCTGAAACCCCTCCCTTTTGAGTAAGCGTGCGTGAGACTGCTGAAATCTCCCACACTATGATGCCTCACCCCGACCGAGGCCCACAAAGCCGTCGCCGTCGCCAAGGTCACCCGAATTCGCAGTTATTGAGGCGACTCAAGGGTGTCGTGCATTGGCTCTTGTCCTTCCTCCACCAGTTGCCCAAGTATGTCGCCAAAAGTTCGCGCCACTTTTCGGCGGGACGGCCCTGCCTAAGGCTATCGGCCTCGCCCTCCGGGGACGGCGCGCTTGCGGCGCGCCTTGTCCGAATTCGGCGCTCAAGACGGCCGAATCCTCCACGCCGCGTCGTGGTGCAAGCACCGGCAACCCTAACGCCGTCAAGAAAGGAGACGAAGACTTGTGGCGCCACGCTTAGTCGGTCGGTTGCCAGCGCCGGACACGGAGATGGCGCCCCGAACGGTGCGCGGCTCGCCCTAACCCGTATTCGTGCAAACGCACTACTCAAATACACTATTCTAGCGCGTCCGGCGCATTCCTTTCGGGCGGCCTCTGGCTGGACTGCCAGGAATCCGCGCCGCTTTTCGGCAGCCGCTTTTCGGCAGATGAAGTTCATCCGTCCATCCAGAGCTGCCGACCGAAAGCCGCTGATGCTGATGGTGCTTGAGCGTGGGGATGCTTGAGCGCAAGGACCCGATGGTATTACGCCATCCCGGGCCACTTGAAGCCCGCAGAGATGGCGCTGGGGTCGGGCAAATCGGCAGTCACCGGGGAAGCTCAACAGTCTCCGTACCTCGATCTTTCGCGCATCCGCCCCCGCGTCCAATACCCCGGCGTCCGGTGTGTGCCTCCCGCACACCTCCCACAGGCTCGCCGCCGCAGATTCTCCGCAGGTTTTCCTCACACCGCGCATCCCACGCATTTCCCTAATGGGCTCTTTACGTTCGAAAGCGTACGAAAATGAAGGAGGATTCAGGCACCGCTGCGTAGAACAATCAAGCCGTAGGAATCGAGCCGCCGGAATCAAGCCGTGAGAATCACGCTGCGGGACACGCTGAGGGAATCAGACTGTCGGAACCAAGCGTGGGAATCGGGGAGTTGGAATCAGAGCATGAAAACAGGCGGTGCTCAGGGCACCGCTCATCTCACGGAAGAAGCCACGGACCGGGTCGGAGCGGGGCCTGCGTACGCCGCCGGGGCGGCGGGCGTGAGTGTGTGGAGGGAGATTACGGGACAGGATCGGGGGTGGAGCGGGTGGAAGTCAAAGGCTACCTTCTCCCGGACGACCTCTACTACGAGCCGAATCATAGCTGGGGCAGGGTGGAGGGCGACGTCGTGACGGTCGGGATCAACGACTTCGCCCAGAAGCTTGCGGGGGAGTTCGTGTCGGTGGATCTCCCGGCGGTCGGCAGGAAGGTGCACCAAGGAAAGCCCGCGGCCGCGGTCGAATCCGGCAAGTGGGTGGGACGCGTGTACGCGGTTGTCACCGGCGAAGTCATCGAGGTGAACGAGGATCTGGAAGACGACCCGACGCTTCTGAACACAGACCCGTATGGAGAGGGCTGGGTCTTCAAGGTGAAAATGGATGATCCCGCGCAGCTGGCGAATCTGATGCGGGGAGACAGGGCGGTCAGGTGGCTCGAGGAAGAGATAGAAAAGCACGCGAAATGAGCGGCGTGAACGACACGGCGAGCGCGGTCTTGACGACGCTTGGGCAGGAGGGAGCCATGACATGAGTGTTCGTCTCTCGTCCTGAGCGTCTCGTCCTGAGCGCGTCAGGGTTGCCAGGGCTTGCACGATGGGGCGCCGCAAATCCGGCTAGCCCGGGCGCTGGATTCGAACGATTCGCCACGCGGGGCGAACCCCCGTCGGAGGGCGACGCCGGCAGCCCTAGACGGCACCTCGGCGCTGAAAAGCAGCGGGGTTTGCGGCGATCTGCATTGAGCGTCCTGCCATTTCGGCAGGCTGCATCGCAAGGGGGTTTTGGCCGTGGAGTCCGGCACGTGGGGAGAGAAAGACCGAGCGGTCGTCACCGTCCTCGATCCCGAGTTCAAGCACGAGATCGCCCGCGAGCCCGGGGGCGAGAACATCAAGTATTGCTTCCAGTGTGGCACGTGCACGTCAGGGTGCCCCGTGGCGGAGCTCGACAGCAGGTATAACCCGCGACGCATCATACGCATGGCGATCCTCGGGATGCGGGAGCGGGTGCTGTCGAGCGATTTCATCTGGCTGTGTTCTACCTGCTATACCTGCTATGAGCGCTGCCCGCAAGACGTGAGAATCACCGAGGTGATGAACGCCCTCAAGAACATGGCCGTGAAGGCCGGGTACATACACCCAGCCTTCCGGGCGCAGGCTGAGCTCGTCGGCGGACACGGGCGGCTGTACGAGATCGACGAGTTTACCAACGAGAAGCGCGCGGAACTCGGGCTTCCGGCTCTTCAGAGCGACTTGGTCGAGGCGGTGGAGATATTCGGGATGACGGGGCTCGCAGACCTACTTTCCCGCAAAGGTGCGTGATGAGCGGTGAGGTACGCGATATTCCTGGGTTGCACGGTCCCAGTGCGTAATCTCAGCTATGAGCTGTCCGCAAGGCGCGTAGCCGCTGAACTCGGCATCGAGCTTGCCGACATCCCGGACTTTGGCTGCTGCGGTTACCCGGTGAAGTCGGTTCACCACGAAACGTCGCTGCTCCTCGCGGCGAGGAATCTCTCTTTGGCCGAGGAAAAGGGGTGTGACGTCTGCACCTTGTGCAGCGCGTGCACGTCCGTCTTGACCGAGACGGCCCGACAACTCGCGGCGGACGAGGGTTTGCTTGAGGAGGTGAACCGACGCCTCGGAGCGATCGGACGGAGGTATTCCGGCAAGGTACAGGTGAAACACCTGGCACGCGTGATATACGAAGACGTGGGCCTGGAGAGGGTCAAGAAGACGGTAAGACGGCCGCTCGATGCGTTTCGCATTGCGTCTCATTACGGGTGTCATTACCTCAAGCCTTCCGGAATCTACGACGGGTTCGACCACCCCGAAGTGCCCAGGTCCCTCGACATGCTCGTGGCCGTCACAGGAGCTGAGCCCGTCGACTACGCCACAAAGAAGGAGTGCTGCGGCGGCGCGATCCTCGGGGTGGACGAGAACATTGCCCTTCAGATGAGCCGGGCGAAGCTGGACGACATAAAGGCCCACGGGGCCGACGCCATCAATTTGATATGCCCGTTCTGCAGCGTCATGTACGGAGCGAACCAGCGCAAGATCCAGGCGAAGTATGGCACCAGGTACGACCTCCCAATCCTCTATTATCCACAGGTCCTGGGGCTTGCCATGGGCATCGACGCTGAAGAGCTGGGCCTCTCCCAGAATCCCATAAAGCCGAAGGCGCTCTTGGCGAAGATCTCATGAGCTGCCACCGGGCTGCATGGCGGCGAGCCGCGCCCGGCCAGCAGACGAGCGACGCGCGTTGCGGCGAGCACGGCAAGCGCGGCCAGCGCGCGGCGAGCGCGGCTGACGAGGCTTCACAGCGATAGGTGTGACGTGACGCAAAGGTGGTGTGACGGTGCGATGCGGGCATCTACGCCACAGCCGAGAATCGGCGTTTACGTGTGCCACTGCGGCCTTAACATCGCCGGCGTTGTCGACGTGGTCTCCGTGAGGGAGGCCGCTTCCTTGCTCGACGGGGTGGTGATCGCCCGCGACAACAAGTACACTTGCAGCGAGGTCGGGCAGAAAACCATCGCCGACGACATCAGGAACTTCGCGCTTGACCGCGTGGTGATCGCGTCTTGCTCGCCGAGGCTTCACGAGAAGACGTTTCGGACGCTCCTTGAAAAGTGCGGTCTCAACCCGTTCCTTCTCGAGATGGCGAACATACGGGAGCAATGTTCATGGGTGCACCCGGGTGACGCTGCGGCCGCAACGGAGAAGGCCAAGGCGCTCGTGCGGTCGGCTGTGGCCAGGGCGAGGCTTCTCGTCCCGCTTTCTCGCAGCCAGGGGCGGGTCGTGCCCAAGGCCATGGTGGTGGGAGGCGGCGTTGCGGGAATATCCGCCGCGCTCTACCTGGCCAATACGGGGATAAAGACCTATCTCGTTGAGCGCGAGCCGTCCATCGGAGGCCATATGGCCATGCTCGACAAGACGTTTCCGACCCTTGACTGCAGCCTCTGCATCCTTTCACCCAAAATGGTGGAGGTCGCCGAGCATGAGAATATCGAGGTCTTGAGCTACTCTGAGGTGGAGAAAGTCGATGGTCAGGTCGGGGACTTCCGAGTGCAACTGAGACGCAAGGCACGCTACGTTGATGAGGCCAAGTGCACTGGTTGCGGGCAGTGCGCGTCCAAGTGCCCCGTGAGGGCGCCCGACGAGTTCAACCGTGGCATGGGTGAGCGGAAGGCAATCTACATTCCGTTTCCTCAGGCCATTCCGCCCGTGTATGTGATCGACGTGGAACACTGCAGGTATCTGACAGAGGGCAAGTGCAGGGTGTGCGACAAGGTGTGCGAGCGCGGTGCGATCGCGCTTGACCAGACTGACCGCGTGGAGACGGTCGAGGTCGGCGCCATCGTCGTGGCTGCAGGGTTCGAGCCATACGACGCGTCGAAAAAGCCGCAGTATGGCTACGGCCGTTACCCCAATGTCATCACCAGTCTCGACTTCGAGAGGATCATCTGCGCCGACGGACCCACCCACGGCAAACTGAAGAGGCCGGGCGACTGGAGAGCTCCGAAGCGCGTGGCGTTCATACAGTGTGTTGGATCCCGCGACGAGCATCGCCTGGACGGAGCTGGGGCCTACTGCTCCCGCGTGTGCTGCATGATCACGGCGAAGCAGGCGTTCATGATCAAGGAAAAGGACCCCGCCATCGAGGTGTACGTATACCACACCGACATGCGGACCGCCGGGAAGGGGTTCGAGGAGTTCTATCGGCGCGCAAGAGCGCAGGGAATAGTCTTCGTTCGGGGCAAGCCAGGCGAGGTCCGTGGGGAGCCAGACGGATCGCTCCGCGTGGTCTGCGAAGACCTCGACTCCGGGTGCGTTCTCGACATGCGTTTCGACCTGGTGGTGCTCGCGGTGGGGCTCGCGCCGCCCAGGGGCCTCGCAGAGCTCGCCCAGCGTCTGAACCTTTCGCGCAGCGCGGACGGGTTCCTCTTGGAAGGGCACCCGAAGCTTCGCCCCTTCGAGACGTCCATTGACGGTGTCTACCTCGCGGGCTGCGTTCAGTCTCCCAAGGACATCCCTGACAGCGTCGCCCAGGCGGGAGGCGCCGCAGCGGCCGCTGCGGCGACGTGCTCGCGGGAGCGGATAGAAATGGACCCGCTTGGCCCGGTCATCGACGAGCAGCTTTGCATCGGCTGCAGGCTATGCGAGACGCTCTGCCCATACGGGGCGATCAAGATGGAAAGGACCGACAGGGGGTACAAAGCGAGAGCCGTTGAAGTTGCGTGCAAAGGCTGTGGCGTATGCGGTGCCTCGTGCTCCACGAGGGCGATAACGATGAAGCATTACTCCACAAGCCAGCTTGTTGCGCAGGCGGAAGCGCTCCTGGAGGTGGGCTAGAATGGCGGGTCTCGCGTCCGGGGGTCCTGTGCGCAGGGAAGATGGGCAAGAGCTCCAAAGGTTTGAACCACGGGTGATCGGATTCCTGTGCAACTGGTGTTCGTACGCAGGAGCCGACCTTGCGGGCACGTCGCGGCTCGCCTATCCCGCGAACCTCCGCATCGTCCGCGTCATGTGCTCCGGCCGTGTGGACCCGGAGATAATGGTCGACCCGTTCCTTCGCGGGGCTGACGCGGTCATGGTGCTCGGATGCCATCCCGGGGACTGCCACTACCTGAGCGGGAACTATCAGGCGGAACAGCGGGTCCGCACGTTGTGGATGGTGTTCGATCATCTCGGGATTGATCGTGCGCGGCTGTATCTCGACTGGGTCTTGGCGGCAGAGGGTGCCAGATTCGCGGACATGGTGTCTTGCTTTGTCGAGCAAGTGAGGGCCCTCGGCCCGGCGGGCGGAGGCTCCGCATCCAGAGAAGGGCTCTCGCGGGACGAGTTCGTGTTTCGGAGCGAGATCGCAAGACGCGTGGCTGCTAGCGAGAGGTTCAGGTGGCTCGTGGGGCGTAGCAAGGCCCTTTGCGAGCAGGGCAACGTGTATGGCGAGAGGATCTTGCCGGAGAAGGTGGCCACCCTGCTGCAAGGCGTCATCGCAGATGAGTGCGTGCGTGCGGCCATAGAGGTGCTCGCCGCGGAGGCGCCCGTGTCGGTCAAGGACATCGCCGCGCGTCTCGGAGTCTCGGCGCAGATCGTCCTGGAACAGGCCGCCTATCTGAAGCGCCGGGGCGTCATAGAGCCATATGACGTGCTGGGCCACTCGCCAAGGTACGTGCTGCGGGGCGCCAGGGTGTAGAGTCAGCGTAGGGTCCACTTCGGGAGGGTGCACTTCGAGCGGGGGCGCATGACATGGGTTGCGGGGCGAGCGGTTCAGGTGGAGAGGCTGTGGGTGCGGTGCTAGTGGTCGGCGGGGGCATCGGAGGCATGCAGGCCGCGCTCGACCTGGCGGAGCAAGGCTTCTTTGTGTACGTCGTGGAATCGAGCCCGGCCATCGGCGGCGCCATGGCGCGACTGGACAAGACATTCCCTACGAACGATTGCTCGATGTGCATACTCTCTCCCAAGTTGGTCGAGTGCGGACGCCACCTCAACATTGAAGTGATAACCAATTCCACGGTGGAAAGAGTCGAAGGGAGGCCCGGGGATTTCACGGTGACCGTGTCGAGCAGGCCGCGCTATGTTGACGCCGAGAAATGCACAGGGTGCGGCATTTGTGCTCAGCACTGCCCTGTGGGAGCGGCCCGCGACACCTTCAACGCGCGGCTCACGGGGCGGCCCGCCATTTACATCGATTACCCGCAGGCGGTGCCCCTCACTTATGTGATAGACCGCGACGCGTGCGTCGGGTGCGGCCTGTGCGAGAACATGTGCCTCGCCGGCGCCATCCGCTACGACGACGCGCCGCGCGAGCGTACGGTTTCCGTGGGAGCGATCGTGCTCGCTCCCGGATTTCGCCTTCTAGACCCGTCGCTCCGTGACGAGTATGGGTACGGCAGATATCCGAACGTCCTCACCAGCATGGAATTCGAGAGGATCCTGAGCGCCTCAGGGCCGTATGAGGGGCGCGTGCTGCGCCCGTCCGACGGCGACGTTCCCGAGAGGATAGCCTTCATACAGTGCGTCGGGTCGCGCGACCGGGCGCGTGGGGCCCGCTACTGCTCCTCCGTGTGCTGCATGTATGCGACGAAAGAAGCGGTGATCGCGAAGGAGCATGCGCCGGGCATCCAGGCGACCATCTTCTACATGGACATGAGGTCCTATGGGAAGAGGTTTGATGCATACGTAGAGCGGGCGAAGACAGAGCACGGCGTGAGGTACATCCGCACGCGGGTTGCCGGGGTGTCCGAGATCCCCGCGACCCATAACCTCATCGTGTCGTTCGAGCGGGGCGACGGCACGGTCGCGAAGGAGGAGTTCGACCTCGTCGTGCTCTCCGTGGGGCTCGAGCCCCCAGACAACGTTGAGCGGCTTGCGCGGGTCTTTGGAATAGACCTCGACGAAAGCGGGTTCGCGAAAACGGGCCCGTTAGATCCCCTTTCCACCACCAGGCCCGGCGTGTACGTATGCGGCGCGATGCAAGGCCCGAAGGACATCCCCGAGACCGTGACGCAAGCCAGCGGGGTCGCAGGCGTGGTTGGAACGCTTCTCAGAGGCGCCCGCGGGACGCGAGTCCGCGAGAAGCTCTACCCTCCCGAAAAGGACCTGAGGGGAGTGGGCCCGCGCATTGGCGTGTTCGTGTGCCACTGCGGGATAAACATCGGCGGGGTCGTGGACGTTCCCGCGGTCGTGGAGTACGCGAGGACCCTCCCGAATGTGGTGTACGCCGAGCGAAACCTGTATACCTGCTCGCAAGACACCCAGAAGAGGATCCAGGAGAAGATCAAGGAGCACGGGCTCACCCGGGTTGTGGTGGCTTCGTGCACGCCCCGCACGCACGAACCGCTTTTCCAGGAGACGATCCGGGAGGCGGGACTCAACCGTTACCTCTTCGCGATGGCGAACATACGGGACCAGTGCTCTTGGGTCCACATGCGCGAGCCCGAGAAGGCCACCCAGAAGGCGAAGGATCTGGTTCGCGCGGCTGTGGCCAAGGCGGCGCTCCTGGAGCCACTCGAGCGCGTGCCGATACAGGTCGACAAGTCCGCCCTTGTGATCGGCGGGGGGCTCGCGGGGATGATCGCGGCGTTGGACCTTGCAGACCAGGGGTTCAAGGTTTACCTTGTGGAGGCTTGCGCCGAGCTCGGCGGCCACCTGCGGGGCATCTACTTTACGTTGAGCGGGGAGGACGTCCAAGCGTTCCTGCGAGACCTCACGAGAAGGGTTGAGTCCCATCCCTTGATAGAGGTTCACACATCGTCCGAGGTGACCGAGGTCGCGGGGTACGTCGGGAACTTTCGGTCACGCGTGGTGGACCGGAGCCGGGGCGACGGGGAGGCGGGCGCAATCCGTGAGCTCGTGGTGGGTCACGGTGTGGTGATCGTCGCGACGGGCGCGCAGGAGCACCGCCCGGCCGGGTTCCTGTACGGGGAGCATCCGGCTGTCGTGACCCAGTCCGAGCTCGAGAAGGCCCTGGCGTCCGGGCTTCGGCCGGTGGCCCGGGAGGCGCGGTGGGCCGGCCTGGAACCTGCGCGAGACCGAGACCTGGGGCCCTCGCGGCAAGGCGCAGCCGAAGGGACAGACCTGCCCGGGGCGTGCCGCGGCGGGCAGGGCAGCGTGAGGGAAAGCTGTTGCTTGGGCCCCCGGGGCCGCGGCGCGGCGT
This sequence comes from Bacillota bacterium, assembly GCA_012842395.1. NCBI lineage: Bacteria > Bacillati > Bacillota > Bacillota bacterium. The sequence continues at coordinate 16,929 of DUSX01000017.1, read as the reverse complement.
CGGTGGTCATGATCCAGTGTGTGGGCTCGCGCGACGAGGAACGCGGCTACTGCAGCCGCGTGTGTTGCAGCGAGGCCGTGAAGAATGCCATCCGGATCAAAGAGGCGGCTCCTGACGCGGAGGTGTACATCCTCTACAGGGACATTCGCACTTACGGTAAAATGGAGGTCTATTTCGAAGAGGCGCGGCGCCGAGGGGTGGTGTTCGTGCGATACCCCGAGGGGCAGATGCCGGTGGTGTCACGACCGGGACCGCCCCTCGGCTCGCGGCTCGTCGTGGAGGTCACAGACACGCTCCTCGACGAAAGGCTCGCTATTCCCGCCGATCTTGTGGTCCTGAGCGCAGGGATAGTGCCGAACGAAAGCAACGGCAGGCTGGCGCAGATGCTCAAGGTGCCCTTGGACGAGGACGGGTTCTTCCTGGAGGCCCATGTGAAGCTCAGGCCGGTGGATTTTGCCACGGAGGGCGTCTTCCTCGCAGGGCTCGCTCATGCGCCGAAGACCATCGATGAGACCATCGCCCAGGCCCATGCGGCGGCAGCGAGGGCCTCCGCATTGCTCGCTCGCGGCGCCATCACCACCGAGGGGATAAAGTCGGAGGTCACGAAAACGCGGTGTGCTGGGTGCGGCCTGTGCGCCGAAGTGTGCCAGTACAAGGCCATCGAGATTGACGCCGTCGAAAACGTCGCGGAGGTGAACCCGGCGTTGTGCAAAGGGTGCGGCCTGTGCGCGGCGACGTGTCGGTGCGGCGCCATCACACTCAAGGGGTTCACCGACGAGGAGCTCCTCGCGGAGGTGGGCGCGCTTTGCTAAACGTTGAGCACTTTGGACGGCAACGGGCTTGCGACGGGGCGGAGGACCCGCGGGCCACCAAGGAGGGTTCTATTGCCCCGGGCCGCGCCCGTGACGAGACTGGCGAGGCGTGGGAGCCAAGGATCGTGGCTTTCCTCTGCAACTGGTGCTCCTACGCGGGTGCCGACCTTGCTGGGACGAGCCGGATGCAGTACCCGCCCAACGTGCGCATCGTCCGCGTGCCCTGCTCGGGCCGGGTAGATCCGCTCCTCATTCTGAAGTGCCTGCAGCAAGGGGCTGACGGGGTGCTCGTATCGGGGTGCCACCCTGGAGACTGCCACTACATAGCTGGGAATTACCTTGCGAGGAGGAAGTTTGCGCTCCTCGCGGATCTGCTCCATTTCGTCGGCATCGAGAGAGGCCGGGTGCACTTCTCGTGGGTGTCCGCGGCCGAGGGCGAGAAGTTCGCCGACGTCGTGAGGCGCGTGACGGAGAGCGTGAAGGCGCTCGGCAAACCCACGAGGCTCGTGAAGGAGAGGCAAAGGTAAATGCTCACACGGGGTTCATCGGGCCGGACTGCGGAGGTCGCCGGGCGGCTCCGGGAGATCGCGGCGGACCTGCTTGCCACGGGAGAGATCGATGTCTTCATCGGATATGAGGAGGGGACCCTTCCTCTTCGAACGTCCCCTGCCTTCTTGACGCGCCCGGACGACGTGTCGCGCCTGGTATGGAACCACATGTGTGAGAACAACCTCGCTGTCTACCTGCCCGAGCCCAAAGGGCGGGTGGGCGTGGTGGTCAAGGGTTGCGACGCGCGCGCGCTCGTGAACCTCATCATCGAGCGGCAAGTACGTCGCGACGATGTGAAGATCGTGGGCGTGCCATGCGGAGGCGTCGTCGACCGCCGGAAGCTTGCGGCTGCTCTCGGGGAGGGGCACGAGACTATCCGCAGCGCCGCGGAGACCGCGGACGGCGTGGTCGTGGTCGCGGGTGACGGCTTCGAGAAAGCCGTTCCAATTGAGGATGTTCTGTCGGCGTCCTGCGTCGCGTGCACCCATCCTGTGCCCGTCGTCCACGACTTCCTGGCGGGCGATGATGAGGCCGCTCGGCGGGCGTGCCCAAAGGAGCAGGCGTACAGCGATGTGGATGCGTTCGCGAGTCGGGGCCCGGAGGAACGCTTCGCGTATTTCGCGCGGGAAATAGAGCGCTGCATAGAGTGCTACGCATGCAGGCAGGCATGCCCTTTATGCTACTGCCCCGAATGCTTCGTGGACCGCCAGAGCCCGAAGTGGGTCGGCAGGTGGCGCGACCTTTCCGACAAGATGGTGTTCCACCTCGGCCGCGTCCTGCACACGGCGGGCCGGTGCGTGGATTGTGGCGCGTGCAGAAGGGCGTGCCCCGCTGGGATCGATCTCAGGCTCCTCGCGAAACGTATAGAGAAGGATGTACTCGAGTTTTTCGGGCACGAGCCGGGCGTGGACCTTACGGCCGTGCCGGTGTTTGCGACGTATAAGCGGGAAGACCCCGGCGATTTCATCCTTTGAGCAGGGTTCGGGCAGGAAAGCGTCGGGGATGCTCGAGCGGTACGGGCGGTCGGAATGTGCTGCGGGAGCGAGTTTTGCGGCCCCGAGGTGAACTACGCATGCTGGAAGAGGGGCGGCCCCGGAAAGCTCTTGTGATGACTAAACGAGACCTCGGCCGATTCGTTACCCATTTGGCGGCCTCGTACGTGGTTTTCGTTCCGGTGGACGAGGGAGGGGTGACTCGTTTTGTCGCCGCGTGTCCTGACGGCGCCCGCGGTGCTCGGAGCCTTGAGGGCGACCCGTTTCTTTCGACGAGGCCCTTGAAGGAGCTCTTCTTCCCGCAGCAGGAGACGCTCTTCGCCTTCGACGCGCATGGTGGGATCGAGACGGCGGCCGGCGTGAAGGCACCGGCACTCGGGGATGACCGTGGACGGGCGCGGGCACGAGACGAACGGCTGGTATCCTCTCCATCCGACGTGGTCAGGGTCGCCTTCGGGGCGCGGCCGTGCGACGCGCGGAGCCTGACCCTCCTCGACCTTGTGTTCGACGCCGCCGACCACAGGGACCCGTACTACGTCAGCCGACGCAGGGAGACGGCGGTGGTCACGTTCGCGTGCCCCGAGCCGGGTGTGGCCTGTTTTTGCACGTCTGTTGGGGGCGGCCCGTTCGACGAGACGGGTTCGGACGTCGTGTTCGCTGAGGTGGGCGAGGCGTATCTAGTGAGGCTGTTGTCAGCGAAGGGCGAGGATCTCATTCGAGGGTTCGAGGCGCTGCGGGAGGCCGGAGAGGCGGAATTCGAGGCCTCGGGGGAAGCCCGGGCGAGGGCGGAGGCGCGCATGGCCAGCCGGGCCGTTCCGGTGGACGCGGCCGTATCGAGGCTCGAAGGCGCGTTCGGCCACCCTGCGTGGGATGACGCGTACCGGAAATGCCTTGGCTGCGCGGTCTGTACGTATCTCTGCCCCACGTGCCACTGCTTCGACATAGGCGACGAAGCCACGAGGACAGGCGGGGAGAGGGTGCGCAACTGGGACTCGTGCATGTTCCCCCTCTTCACGCTCCACGCGTCTGGCCACAACCCGCGGCCGTCCCGCAAGGAGAGGTTCAGGCAGAGGATCATGCATAAGTTCAACTACTTCGTCGAGAACAACGGAGTTGTAGCGTGCGTGGGGTGCGGGCGCTGCGTCGAGAACTGCCCGGTCAACTTGGACGTGCGCAAGGTTCTTGAGGCTTTCGCCGCGCTGTGAGGTCACGCCGAAAAACCGCGTCCCGCGCGTCGTGACTGCCGCGCTGCACGACGAGTCGGAGCGCGCGAGGGGCTGGGAGGATGAGCGAATGAGTGGGGCGCTCACATACGATGCGGGCGTCAACCCGTACGTGCCGCACCTTGCCGTGATTACGCACGTCATGCGCGAAACCGGCGCGAACGACGTCAAGACCTTCCGCGTGGAGTTCCGTGACCCGTCCGCGTGGGAGAGGTTCCGGTACATGCCCGGTCAGTTCGCCGAGGTTTCGGTGTTCGGCGTGGGGGAGGCGCCCATTTCCATCACTTCGTCTCCAACCCAGCGGGGATACCTCGAGTTCAGCGTGAAGAGGATGGGCCAGGTGACCACGGCGCTCCACTACTCGCCTGAGGGTTCCGTGATCGGGGTGAGGGGCCCTTACGGCAACACGTTTCCCGTCGCGGACATGCAAGGCAAGAACCTGGTCTTCATAGGTGGCGGGATCGGCCTCGCGCCGCTCCGCTCGCTCATCAACTACGTCCTCTCCGAGGAACACAGGGCCGAATTCGGTCGGGTCAGGATAATCTACGGCGCGAGGAGCTCGGGGGACTTGGTCTTCAAGCCGGAGCTCGAACGGTGGGGCGAAAGGGCCGACATCGACCAAGTGGTCACCATCGACCGTCCTGAGCCGGCGTGGACGGGACGCGTGGGGTTCGTGCCCGCCGTTCTGAAGGAGGTGGCCCCGCGGCCGGAGGGCGCGGTCGTCGTGACGTGCGGGCCGCCGGTGATGATCAAGTTCGTGCTCTCCGTCTTGACGGAGCTTGGGTTCGCGCCCGAGCAGGTAGTGACCACGCTCGAGATGCGCATGAAGTGCGGCATAGGGAAGTGCGGCAGGTGCAACATAGGCAGCAAGTACGTGTGCCGCGACGGCCCGGTGTTCACACATAGACAGCTTCTGGATATGCCGCAAGAATACTGACCACGGGGCGGGCACAGGCACGGGTGCAGGGAGAAAGCGGCACGTAGTTCAATTTGTTAGGCATCGGAGCGGCCTCCGAAACCGTTTAGCGCCCGCACGCTCGTGGAACACTATGTGTGCGACGCGTGCCGCCCTAGGTGGAACCGGGGCGGAGAAAACGGAAAGAGGAGGCTGGCAGATGAGCCTTGTCAGATGGGATCCCTTTGACGAGCTTGCTACGATTCGGGACGCGATGAACAGGGTGTTCGACGAGACGTTCGCCAGACGCGGTATGGGCGGTTTTGGGTTCGGTCGCGCGTGGCAGCCGTCGGTCGACATGTACGAGACCGAGAACGAAGTCGTGGTGCGGGCAGACCTACCTGGTGTGGGCCAGAAGGACGTGGAGGTAACGCTCACGGACAGCGCCCTTACGATAAAGGGTGAGTCGAAGTACGAGAAGGAGATCGAGGACAAGAACGTGTACCGCCGCGAGCGGGCTTACGGCACGTTCGCCCGGACGTTGCCGATAACGACGAAGGTGAAGCCCGACCAGGCGCGGGCCAGCTTCAAGAACGGCGTCCTGGAGGTGGTCATCCCCAAGGCTGAGGAAGCCAAAGGGAAGGTCTACAGGCTCGACGTACACTGACCCCGACTTCCGCAAGAGGGCGGGCGGACGGGGGCTTGAATTCCGCGCGCGTCTGTGTACACTCTGGAATAAAGAGGCCAACCGCTGGAAGGAGGCAGCCTCCCCACGTTCTCAAGTCGCGGGGGCTGCGCCCGAGACCCCGGAACACCAGGAAGCGGTGCGGGATATGGGTGTATACCTGGACATCGACGCGGATTTCATGTTCCAGCCGAGGACGGGCGGGAATCCACGGATTCGGCAGGATTGCTGGATAGCGCCGGCCGAGTTCGTGGAGCGGCTCGAGGAGGCGGGGCTCGACTGGAGCGCAAGTCCGGTCGCAGTCTTCACCGACCACAAGGAAGCGTACTTCGTCTGGAAGGAATGGGGTGCTCACTCGGCCACCCTGGTCCATGTGGACGCCCATTCTGACTTCTACGACACTTTTCCGTGGCTTGTCCACTGCGGCAATTTCTTGCGGAAGGCAGTGGAAGACGGCTTGTTCTCGAAAGTCGTGTGGGTCGTTCCCCGATGGCTGTATGACAGCGGCGAATGGGAACGATGGGACACCCCCGGCGTGTGGCTGAGAAAGCGACGGGCGGCGCTGTCGTATCACGAGACGGGTCGCTGCCGGTGCCGCGTGGGACACGAGGTTCAGGTGGAGATAGTGCCCCACGACCGTTTCGTCATGCCAAATAGCCGGGCCGCCCTGGTAACGGTGGCCACGAGCCCGGCGTTCGTCCCCGGGGACGCCCTGCCCCAGGTCAGAGAGCTCGTCGGTCGTGTCTCCGCACGCTGCTTGCGGCTGGTGGTCAGGCCGCATATCCCCATGAGTATCGAGGATCCCGTCCTCCGCAGCCTGTGGAAGAACGTTCGGGACGAGATGGAGACCCGCCGCCTGTCCCGAGGCGCAAGCGAAACGCGGACATCCGCCGCCCACCGGCTGCTCTCTTACTTGTGGATCGAGCACGAAGTGTCCCAGCGTCGTCACTGTGAGGTGCGTGGTCCGGGCGCTCCGGACGTCCCGCCCGCCTGTGGCGTATGCTCCGGCCGCGCGTCCTGAGCACGGGGGTATCGTTAGCGCGGAATTGACTGATGGAGGGTGATGCGGAGTGACCAAGGACCTCATCGACGCGATCGAACAGCGCAGGAGCGTGAGGGAGTTCAAGCCGGACCCGGTGCCCGACACAACCATAAGCCGGATTGTCGGCTGCGCCCTGATGGCGCCCACAGCGGGGAACGTGCAGCCGTGGCGGTTTTGGGTCGTGAAGCGCCCGGAGGTCAAAGCCGCCCTCGCGCGCGCCGCCTTCGGACAGGGCTTCGTCGAGGAAGCTCCCGTCGTGGTGGTCGTGGCGGCCGAGCCCAAGCGGAGCGCGGCCAAATACGGAAAGCGTGGGTCCGATCTCTACTGCATCCAGGACACGGCCGCGGCGATCGAGAACATCCTCCTCACAGTGGTGGCATACGGCCTCGGCGCTTGTTGGGTCGGGGCATTCGACGAAGGCGAGGCGAGGCGCGCTCTCAACTTGCCCGAGGATGTGCGGCCCGTCGCGATGATTCCCATAGGTTATCCGAAGCGTGACCCTGCTGGCAAGCGTCCACGGCCCCAGAGGCCATGGGAGGAAGTAGTAACGGTGGTCGAATGAGGAACCCCGCGTGTGGAAATACGCAGGTTCCCGATGCCTCGATGCGGCAGTCTGTAGTGGAGGCGCTCGCGCGGCTAAGGGCGGGGGCGTGGAGTCCCCGCCTTTCTCTATGTACGTACGCGAGACCGTCGCACAGGCTATTCCTCGAGGTGGAAAGGTGGGCAATGCCGGCTGCAGGGGCATGCCGAGCTGTGGCAGGTGGACCTTCGTTGCATCGTTAGCGGGGGGAGGGATTTCGTTACGCGGTGTCGAAACAATCCAACAACGCTGAACGTGCGCGACGTGCGCCGTCGTGTCGTCAGGGCAGGTCTCTTCCTGGAGGACGACAGGCGCTGGGGTGCCGAGTCCGTGTGTCGACCCGTGTCGGGAGCCTTGAAGGAAAGACCGAAAGGGAGGTCGCAGGAATCATGAAGAACCGGTATGCGGTCGCGGGAGCGGTGCTTCTGCTGGCGTGCGTCCTGAGCGCGGGATGCTCCGGTTCGGGAATCACATGCTCCAGCGTCGACGAGGCGGGTGTCGGCTCCCTTGTTGCGGGAAACAACGCTTTCGCCCTTGATCTATACAGACAGCTCGCGGAGAACGAGGGCAACCTTTTCTTCTCCCCGTTCAGCATCTCCTCCGCGCTGGCTATGACCTACGCGGGGGCTCGGGAGGAGACCGCCAGGCAGATGGCTGAGGTCATGCATTTCAGCCTGGCACAGGAGAAGCTCCATCCCGCGTTCTCCGAGCTTACGGGCATGTTCAACGCTCCGGGAAAGGACTACCAGCTTTCCGTGGCCAACGCGTTGTGGGGGCAGGTTGATTACGAGTTCCTACCTGACTTCGTCGAGACCACCAACAAGTACTATGGGGCAGGCTTCAAGGAGGTCGATTACGTTGGAGCGCGCGAACAGGCGAGACAGACGATCAACAAATGGGTGGAGGGAAAGACCAACGGGAGAATAAAGGACATCCTCCAGCCTGACGACCTCACCGAGCTCACTCGGCTTGTTCTGACCAATGCCATATACTTCAAGGGCAAGTGGCAGATCCAGTTCAAGCTAGAGGCGACGAAGACCATGCCGTTCCATGTCTCAGCCGAAGAGACAAGGGACGTTCCCATGATGCATCAGGCTGCCAAGTTCAACTACGCTGAGAACGACCAAGCTCAGGTTTTGGAGCTGCCGTATGCCGGCGGCGACCTGTCGATGGTCATTCTCCTTCCGAAGCCCGGTTACGAGCTGGCAAAGCTTGAGGGCATGCTCCGCCCCGATCTTGTCCAGTCTTGGCTTTCTGAGCTTTCCACCGAGGAAGTGGAGGTGTTCCTGCCCAGGTTCAGGCTGGAAGAGAGATTCGTGTTGAACGAAGAGCTGCAGCGGTTGGGGATGAGAGACGCGTTCGACGAGATGAAGGCCGACTTCTCCGGAATGACTCCCGGTCCCGACTTGTACATAAGCATGGTGATTCACAAAGCGTTCGTCGAGGTCAACGAAGAAGGGACTGAAGCAGCGGCCGCGACAGCCGTCGTAATGAACGCGAAATCGATGATTGTGGACAGACCGCGTCTCTTCCTCGCGGATCACCCGTTTGTCTTCGCCATCCGCGATCTCCGTTCCGGGAGCATCCTCTTCATGGGTCGGCTGTCCGACCCGGCGAAGTCGTCGTCTTGATGGGAGAGTGGCGGCATGAGCGGCACGATTCATTCGGGCGGGCGTGCGGTGGTGCGTGTCGGGAACCTTTCCGTCACGAAGGCGATGGCGCCGGGCGTCGTCGCCTTGGCCGTTCTGGTGGCCCTGTCTTTTTCGCAGGTGTCCAGCGCTGACATGGGAAGGATACGCACAACAGAAGCGAGAGTTGAGGAGACGGCCCAGAAAGCCATCATTCTCCACAACCTCGAGGAAGAGGTTCTGATCCTGGGAACGGACCTCGAGGCCGACAGAGAGACAACGATCCTCAGGTTCATACCGTTTCCATCGGAGCCTCAGGTTAGTCTCCCCGAAGGAGACCCGTTTGCAGCCGTCGCAGAGTTGATGAGGAAACACAAGCTGGTTTTCGTCTCGACGTCAAAGGGCGGCGACCGGTCCGCTGAGCCGGTCGAGATCCGCATGAACGCTCGGCTCGGTGCCCACGACATCACCGTCGTGAAGGTCAATGAGATCCAGTCGTGGAGCCCATCGCGTACAGGTTCAAGAGCAGAGAGCTCTTCTACCCGCTCAAGACGACCAATACGTTCGGCGGCGGAGGCGGCGGGCGCGTGGTAGCCGCTGGCACGGAAGTGGTCGAGGGCTCCCGGCGGCATGCGGCTAACTGGCGTGCACAAGTGAGGGTACGGTAGAAACGCTTCCGGCTCATGGGAGGAGTTCCCCTGACTCCACGAGGGTGTCAGAATCCGGCCGTCGGCCTGACGGGCTGGATTGTGGACGCGTCGAAACCATCTGCGGCCAGGCCGTAGTGGAGATGAGGAGGTCTACTGACGATGGCGATGATGGGGTTCTGTGGGCTCAACTGTGGGGCGTGCTCCAATTCTCTGGAACGTAAAGCGTCCTCGCGGACGGCAATCGGGCTTCCGGACCGCTGATATGGCCTCGTCAATCGCCGCGTGTCAGAGGCCGATGCTGCCTGCTCTCATGTAGTTGTTCCCGAACAGGGGGAGTGAGTGTCTCATGGCTTCCAAGTCTCCGAGTGAAGTGGCTGTGGGCATGGCGCAACTGGGGGTCACAAAGGCCAGCCTGCCGCCGGGCAAAATGGTGCTTCTCGGTTTCCTCGCCGGTGCCTACGTTGCCCTGGGAGGCCTTCTAGCTGTGCGCGCGAGCGGGGCGCTGCCCAAGGAGCTCTTGGGGAGCTTGCAGAGGCTTGTTTTCGGAGGCGTGTTCCCGGTCGGCCTGATGATGGTCATCATAGCCGGAGCTGAACTTGTCACCGGCAACTTCATGACTCAGTCCTTAGCCTTTCTCGACCGGAAGATCGGGATCGACGGGGTCATGAGGAACTGGGCTCTCGTCTATCTCTCCAATTTCACCGGTGCCGTCTTCGTCGCCTTCGTCCTGGCGTACCTTTCTGGGATAATCATGGAACCCGTGAAGGTCGGCGGCGTAGTGACTCAGATGCCCTGGGCGACTTTCGCTGTTGGGATCGCTAACGCCAAAACCGCGCTTCCTTGGTCGCAGGCGTTCTTGCGAGGCGCGGGGTGCAACTGGTTCGTGGCGCTCGCCGTGTGGATGGCTTTCAGCGCCGAAGACATTATAGGAAAAATGCTTGCCATCTGGTGGCCAATCATGGCCTTCGCGGCAATCGGTTTCGAGCACTCCGTGGCCAACATGTTCTTCGTGCCGCTCGGCATCTTCGCGGGTGGCGACCCGGCATACGTTGCCTTCGCTCGGACCCCGCAGGCGCTTGCTGCGCAGGTTCCTGTCCTGAGGGCTACATGGAAGACATTCTTCTCGAACAACCTCATCCCGGTGACGCTGGGCAACATCGTGGGTGCCGGCTTGTTCGTAGGTATGGCCTACTGGTATGTATACCTGAAAGGCGAAAAGGGAGACGTTGCGAAAGTTTCCAGGGCTGTCTGAAAGGCGGCGCGTAGGGCAGGTGTTGATTCCCACGTATTTCCCTCCCGCATGGTGGGCGGGTTGGCCTTTTCCAGCGCGCCGCCGCTTCCGTTTCTGTCGTCAAGACGCACCTGGGGCCATCCTGCCGGGGCACACGCGTGGGTGGAGCTTTACGACGGCAGCCGATGGTTCATGGCTGACCCTTCTTGGGCCGGCATTGCGCCGTGGCTCCATTTCGGACGCAACGACGGGACGCACCTCTCGTACGGCGACTTGTCGGTGGCGATGCGCGCCTACGAGGAAACCATGGAGCTTGTGCAGGGCCGGGGCGCAGTGGTCGGCGCCATGTCGGCTCCTCTGCGGTTTGTCGCCGGGGCGGGCGTTGAAGGCGTGACCGTCCTGCCCGAAGTGATCGTGCAGAGACGGTGGGACGGACGCCTGGTGAACGCGCTTGTCGCATCGGCGCTCTTGGGGTGTGTCGGGGCTGCGCTGGAGCGGCGGAAGGCGCCGAAGAAGGTGTGAGCCAAGCTGGCGAGCTCACCTCCGGGACCCATCCTCACGGACCCACAGCCGTCTTTCCCTGCGCTCAAGGAAGCCGGCGTCCTGCCGCAGCTCGTCGTAGTCACGGGCGTCGTATGGCCGTGCGGTAAGAAGGTCCGCTGTCCGGTCGGCTGAAGGCTGAAGTTGAGGAGTGAGTCCCGCCGGTACGCAGGGTTACTGTCGCTCTGTGTGGAATACCTCATCATGAGGTCGGTGTCGCAGGAGTGTGAGAAGGTTTGGCGACGACGAGGTCTGGACTGGGAACTGTATTTGCGGCAGGTTTTGTGCTCTTCGGGATTGCGAACACGATGTCCGGTCCGTTGCTGCCATCGCTCAGGCTTGACTACCAGCTCAGTCTCTCGCAGGCGGGGAGCCTTTTCAGCGTGCAGTTCGCCGGCTTCGTGCTTTCAGTGCTGGTCGGTGGCATGATCGCGGACACCTTCGGGAAACGGACGTTCCTTCTCGTTGGAACGGCCATTCTGACGTGCGGTTTGCTCCTCATCGGATGCTTCCACAATACGTGGCTCCTCACGCTGGGCTTTTGCACGGCCGGCATCGGGTTCGGGGGTTTTGACGCCGGGCTGGCTCCCCTGGTCGGGGACCTCAATTCGGAAAGAAGAGCCTTCGCCCTGAACCTTCTCCACACGTTCTTCGGTGTCGGCGCGTTCCTCGGGCCTCTTGGCGCGGGGTGGATCGTCGCGAGTTCACTGAGTTGGAGATACGCCTACCTCGCGATGGCCGCGTGCTCGTTCGTGTTTCTCCTCGCGTTCGGCGCCTGCCGCGTCAGGCCGCCCTTGCGAGAGGGGAAGGCGAGTCCCGAGCGTTTCGCGTCTTTGCTCGTTGACAAGCGGCTGGTGCTTCTTGGGGCGCTGATATGTGTATACGTGGGGCTCGAAAGCGGAGTGAGCGCGTGGATGTTCTCGTTTCTGACCGAAACCTTGAGGACGACCCCGGAAGTGGGCACGTCCGCAGTCTCCTTGTTCTGGGCGTCGCTGACCCTCGGTAGGCTCTTGTCAGCGTACGCTTCCGAACGGCTCGGCCATGAGTTGTTCGTCCTGTGCTGCTGCGTTGGGGCGATTCTCACGAGTGCGCTCGGGCTGTTCGCGACAACAGGGATGGGTGCTCGTGCGGCGGTCGTATCCTTTGTTTCGCTGGGGTTCTTCTTCTCGGGCATATTCCCCACGGTCGTCGCCCAAGGGACGTCGCTTTTCCCAAGTTCAACAGGAAGCGTCACCGGCATGCTCGTGGCCGCGGGAGCGGTGGGAGGGGCGATTCTCCCGGGGCTCATCGGTCTCGTCTCCGATGCGTACTCGCTGGGCCGGGGGATGGCTCTCATCCCCCTCGGATGCGGGGTGATGTTGGTGCTATCCGCGGTCAACGAGCACTTGGCGCGTGAGCGCCGGGCCAGAGGCGGAGCTGCGCAGGTGCCGGCTAGCGAAAACTAGACGGGTCAAGAGAGGTGGGTATGACATGTCGATAATCAAAGAGTTCAGGGACTTCGCCATGAAGGGCAACGTCGTAGATCCGGCCACCGGTGTCGTCATAGGGACGGCATTTGGGAAGATAGTGACATCACTTGTCAGCGACATTCTAACGCCGATGGTCAGCCTCGTCACCGGCGGGATCGACTTCACTAATCTGTTCATCAGCTTTGACGGAAGGCGATACGAAACGCTGTAAGCGGCCAAGGACGCATGGGCTGTCATGTTGAGTTACGGGCAGTTCATTTCGTTTGCAGCAGGTGTGAGTGCTCGAGTTGTGATGACGCCCCAAGGGTTAACGCTGGAACCGGCGCTCGCCATGAGTGTCGAATTCAGACCGTAGTTGTGTCAGGCAGTGATGACGACAGTGAGGCCCGGCCTCCTGGGGGCCGGGCTAGGTCGGAGGGACGTGGAATCTCCGCTCTTTCAGGATCAACCGCAGCCGCTTTGGCTATACTTGCACGGCACCGATCTCTATGCTGCAAACCCTGTCGAGCGGAATGACAATTGCCTTGACTAGTTCTTTCTCTACTAGCTCGCCGCCGCTTATCGTCTTCACCAGAATGCATCCGTCTCCGAAACCTACTAAGACCAGGAATTCGCATATTATCTTTAGGATCCTTGCATTCAGAGCTTTCTTGCAGCAGTCGTCACATTCGAATTCAACAGCGATGCACAGGTTCTCGAGATCTCCGAAGTGCCTGAGCCCCGCAAGTAATGGGTGGCCCATGGGATCCGCATCCACGGGTTGCTTCTCTCCTGATGCTTCCATGTTCTGTAACCTCCTTGGCGTTTGAGGTTCAGCGTGAACCCGTCTCGTGCCAATACAAGTTATGCGAGACAGCCCGATGGTGTTACCGTGTGGCCATTTTGAGAGAATGAACGGGTGGAATTCCTCATGCCCGGTCCCTTCGGGGGCCGAGCTGTTTACATGCGTGTGCCAGCATGGACTCTTTGTATCATCCTCGTCCAGATGGGCATATCATATCACGGCCGCAGGGAACACGCGGCGGACGATCCTCTATCGAGGGCTGTTCAAGGGAGGTGGGTGCTATGGCCGACATCACTAAGCCGGGTGGGGGCGGAGGCTCATGGTGGTGGATCATAATCATAGTTATCATCGTTATTCTGATACTGTGTTGTTGCTTCTGCTTCTTCCCCATCTTCAGCGAGTAACCAGCCTCTACGCACCTGACGTCTGAGCCGGCTCCTTCTATAGCCCGGCCCCTTCGGGGGGCCGGGCTTTTGCTGTACTATCTGGGAGAGCAGAGAGCCACCAGGATTGCTATCCTCCAGACTTGCCTTTGCGAGGGGCGTTTGCTGGCCGCCCCTCGCGCCCGTCAGTTTGTTACGGAATCGGTGTCGGAGGGCACACATGCGGAGGCTCGGTTATCACTGGGGGAGTTGCCTTGTAGTCAGAGCCTGGGAAGTCAGTCTCGATTAGAATCAGCTGCCCGCCAGGGTACACACCGTTATTGGTGACCTTGTAGTCGTCGTGATTGTGAGCCAGATAGAACTGCGGGAACATGAAGTTATCGGCGGTGGGGGTGCCATAGTTCCAGGGCACCCAGTTGTACGGAGGAATGAATGTCCCTTGGCCCAGACTGGTCTTCAGGATGATGTTTGCCCACAGATCCGTCGCGCCGGGGAAGGGTGGGATGAATGTGCCGACTGCCATTGATTGGGCAGTGGCCGTGGCAATCTGATTCTTCAGCGACGGGAAGCCTGCCTTTCCGCAGAAGATGTAGTCCGCGTAGATTGGCCTCTTGTCATCGGCGACATACAGAACGTCGTAGCTTTCGCCCGAGCCAACCAGGGTGGTGAAGTTCATCTCCCCTGCTGTGCGCGGGTTGGCGTCCTTGCCGACTATCATGCCGTGCCAGCCGTGGACGTGGAACGGCACCGGCTGATAGCCGATGTTTATCATTCGGAGCAGGAACTTGTCCGGTGGTATGCGCCTTTTCGGATCCCCTGTTGACACCTTCACGAAGCAGTCGTACCCGTCGGGTATGCTGTAGCCGAAGTTGGGCACGAGCACCGGGGGTAGGGCGGTAGGTAGCAGAGTGTCCGGAAAGGCGCGGCCGTTGACGAGCCAGTAATCCGGCCTGTAGTCAACCGGGTTGAAGTCGGTCTGAGCAAACACCGCATCGTGCCAGCGCGTGTCGATGTCCGAGAAGAGCAACACCCAGTCGCTGTTGAAGAACGAGTTGATGTCGTTGTAGGCGAAATTTCTGTTCGTGGCGGTGGGAGGAATCTGCGGCTGCGGCCTGCCCTTGAAGAACCAGCGCCCAGAGGTCTGGCTTTTCACAATCCCCGCTTGTGCTAAGCTGAGGGCGGACGGGTAGACGATGAGGGCCCCGTACATGCCCATCTGGACGTGTTCCGAAGCCTCTTGGTGGCAGTGATAGAAGTACGTTCCCGGCTTCTCGGGCTTAAAGTAGTAAGTCACGGGAATCCCCGGCGTACCCGGTGGGGTTACCGGAAGGCCAAAGGATGTCTCAGGAACGCCGTCGACTTGGTTTGCCACGTGGCCGCCGTGTACGTGAATCGTGTGGACGTCGAGGATGGGAGGACTGGTCAGATAAAGGCCGAGGTTCACAAGGGTGATGTAGAGTTCGTCGCCGATTTCCATGTCGATTCTCGGTGACGGAATCACCGCCTTGCCCCTGAGTGCGTCGAGGTTCGCCGGCACGGTGATGTCAAACTGGGGGTTCACCACCGTAGCTGGACCTGTGGGCACACCGAAGGATATCGGTTGAGTCTTGAACAACCCCCCGACGAAACCGAAGATATAGACTCTACGACGAGGCTCCGTTCCCGTGGGGTCTATGGGCAGGTCAATGAAACCGTCAGTGGCAAACAAGTTGTAGAATAGCCTTTGGGACATGGCTTTCACCTCTCAGAGTCTAGTCGTCAGGACGGAGAGGCCTCAAGAGCCTTTCTTGTCCGTGACACTCGTACTGTATGGCGCCAGCTTTAAAGAGGTGCAGGTGATGACGAATCTTGTGCAGCGGTCAGAATGGGGACAGCGTGCCCGGTTCTGTTGGGCGAGACGTTCGCCGTCACGCAGTCACCATGCCGCGTCGTAAGCTCCCTAGTGGTGCTTGGAGTCTGTCTCTGCGGAAGAGCGGCAACCGGATCTGCGAGCGGCGTCGTGCGTTGGGGCTGTCTCAGACCGGGCTCGGCCGGATGCTCGGTTATTCCCACTGGGCGATATCGATGCTAAGTGGGGGTGCAGAAATGCTCCCGACTTTTGGGAGGGGTTGCCGGTGAATGCACGAGGGGTGTCAGAATCCGGCCACTGGCCTAATGGGCCGGATTCTGTCAAGGCGCCCCGCTTGGGGCGCCGTCCCCGAGTGCAACACCGGCAACCCGGCAACTACTGGAAATGGGGCAAGGACTAACGCATCCTCACGTAGAGCTCGGGCAGTGGCGGGATCCGAGGGTGAGCGTGGCATTGAAGTTGGCGAAGGCCTTGAACTGCAACGTGGAGGACCTGTTTCAGGTGGAGGAGTAGGTTTTTCCACATACTTTATGCCATCCCGGCTCACGCCGGGGTTTTCCTTTTCGGCTAGCTACACGTCATCGTCCATTCTCCGTCCAATTTCCGATTTCGAGGGTTCCGACGGCGACATAAAGGACACTGAGCAGGACCACAAAAGCCCTGCTCAGCGCTAGAATGCCTGTTTGACGAATTCCGTACAAAAGCTTGGTGCCGAAGGGGGGATTCCAGGGGGGCACCTGTTGCCCAGTTCTGCCTCGTGATCGCCCGTCCGTCAAATGATATCCTAGCTGCGCTTCAGGCGACACCTCATGCTAATCCGTCCGACTGATGATCCCTGGTTTCAGGTAGTTCATTAGCAAATGATTAGCAGACTACCGGACCTCTACCCGAACCTCGCCCCAGATTAGACTTCGGCTGAGAGGTGCAGTTGCCAACTGCGGCCCTCGTCCAAGTACAATCCCGATGCTGAACGGGGCATGAACGGCGTGACCTAGCGCCCCTTTCAGCCCTCATGATGGATACCGCCTTGAGAGCGTTCCGGGAGATTATCTGACTTCATCAACGACCATCGAGTTTAATGGGATCAATCACCGGGCGGCTTATGTCGGACAATGTTGCACATGTGTTCGTATACATTCGCATTATAGCAAGGAGGCTGCAGACTTCTCAACTGTCCGCCACAAATCTCGGACTTACCACCTGGGGTGCTCCTGTCATAGAAGAATGGCCTGACCACTCGCGGCCTCCTTTGTACATCCGCGCTGACCCTTAATGTCCCCCTAAACAGGAGGTTTTTCCTGGGGGTCATACTATAGTCAACCTGTTTTCTTGCGATCTTTCGGAGCCCCACCCCCCATAGACGCAGACAAATAGACCGGTGGCAAACACGCTTGCCGTACTGCTACGGCGGAAAAAGGAAGTGGTGACAGCCGGCCCCGCCCGCTCCATTTTCCGCTACCGTCTACCCCAAGCTGGTGGCCTGCAACGGTGCATGTGTCACCTTCTCACACTCAGTCCGGTGTTCTCCCGCGGTGCCGGGAGCAGGTCATTCGGACCCTGCAACCACAGGAGGGATATGTAGCCAGGCAGGAATATGTCTAACTGGGACGAATATTA